>PLNY01000312.1 GCA_003141915.1 Anaerolineae bacterium
CCCAGATTTTTGAGATGATACTCACTTTGAAGGCAAAGCTCCCGTAAATCAGGCAAATCATTAATCTATACAATTGCAACCAATTCAAAGTATCGGGGTTTTTAATCTATGCTAAAATACCGTCCATTAAACTAAACCGGAGCAAACATTGACTGACAAAGGTTATCGTCTCTACGGATACCGCTGGGTGGTGCTGGCGGTCTTCATGTTCATCAACCTTACCATTCAAATTCTTTGGATTTGCTACGCGCCTATTACCAAACCTGCCGCGGCTTTCTATCATGTATCCGACACGCAGATTGGATTATTTTCGATCATCTGGTTCGTCGCGTTCATCCCGCTGTCGTTTCCCGTTTCCTGGGCGATTGACACATTCGGCTTCCATCGCGCGGTCGGTGTGGGCGCGATCCTGATGGCGGTCTTCGGGATCCTGCGCGGCTTTGCTGGAAGTTATTCGCTGGTCTTATGGTGCACAGTCGGTCTCGGACTTGCCCAGCCTTTCCTGCTCAACGCCTGGACAAAAGTTCCGGCTCAATGGTTTGGATTGGAAGAGCGCGCCACCGCGGTCGGGTTGATCACGCTTTCGAATCTGCTGGGTGTGGCAATCGGCGAAGCGCTCCCTCCGATTCTGCTGCAAGGCGGTACGCCGATTCAGACCCAGCAATTGATCTTCGGCAGCGTCGCCGCGTTTTCATCCCTGCTCTTTTTGATCCTGGCCCGCGAGAAACCTGCCACGCCTCCCTGCCCGCCCGGACACGATGCGCGCGCGCTGATGCTCGATGGCTTGAAAAATGCGCTGGTCCTCAAGGACTTCTGGTTTCTGCTGGTTGTGGCATTCGCCGGGCTGGGAATATTCAACGGCGTCACCACCTGGGTGGAAGATATCATCAGTCCGCGCGGCTTTAGCCCAACCGATGCTGGCACGTTCGGCGCGTTGCTGGTGATCGGCGGGATCGTCGGCGCGGTGGCTCTGCCGCCCTTCTCGGATAAACAGCGGAAGCGCCAGATTTATCTGCTCGTTGGATTACTGCTTGCCATCCCCGGCTTGATCGGCATCATATATGCCACGAACTATTGGCTGCTGATGGTTTCCGGATTTTGGCTTGGCTTCTTCCTCATCGGCACCGGTCCTATTGCTTATCAATACGCAGCGGAAATCACGATCCCCACACCCGAAGGAACTTCAAACGGGTTGATGCAGCTCATTGGTCAAGTTTCTGTCGTATACGTTTTTATCATGGTGGTGCTCAAGAGCGCGAACGGCGCATTTACTTCGTCGCTGTGGCTGGCCGTGGCGCTGGTGATTATCAGCAGCATTCTCCTCACACAAATGAAAGACCCGGAGTTTGTAGAAAGTTAATATCGAAAAAAACTCGGAAGCTTGGATGCTTCCGAGTTTTTTTCTACATAGCAAATCTTTTCATAGGCAATACAGGCGGTCAATTCAGAGTATTTGAGTTTCTATAATATATGCTAAAATAGCTTCGATTAAACCGGAGCCAACATTGACTGACAAAAATTATCATCTATACGGATACCGCTGGGTGGTGCTGGCGGTTTTCATGTTCATCAACCTTACGATTGAAATTATGTGGATTTGTTACGCGCCGATCACCACGCCTGCCGCGAGCTTCTACCACGTATCCGATTCGCAGATTGGGTTCTTATCAGAAATATGGTTCATCGCCTTCATTCCGCTGTCGTTTCCCGTTTCCTGGGCAATTGACACATTTGGTTTTTATCGCGCAGTCGGTGTGGGCGCGATCATCATGGCGGTCTTCGGAATCCTGCGCGGCTTTGCCGGAAGCTATTCGCTGGTCCTGTGGTGCACAATCGGTCTTGGAATTGCCCAGCCTTTCCTGCTCAACGCATGGACAAAAGTTCCGGCTCAATGGTTTGGATTGGAAGAGCGCGCCACTGCCGTCGGATTGATCACGCTTTCGAATCTGCTTGGCACCGCAATCGGTGAAGCAGTGCCGCCGATTCTTCTTCAAGGCGGCATATCCATTCAGACCCAGCAATTGATCTTCGGCAGTATCACTGCGTTTTCATCCCTGCTCTTTTTGATCCTGGCCCGCGAGAAACCCGCCACGCCTCCGTGCCCGCCCGGACACGAGGCGCGTGCATTGATGCTCGATGGTTTGAAAAATGCGCTCGCCGTGAAGGATTTCTGGCTGCTCTTGTTCGTGGCATTCGCCGGGCTGGGAATATTCAACGGCATCGAAACTTGGGTGGAAGAGATCATCCGCCCACGCGGTTTTACTCCAACGGATGCCGGCACGTTCGGCGCGTTGATGGTGATCGGCGGGATCATCGGCGCGGTGGTTCTGCCGCCTTTATCGGATAGACAGCAAAAGCGAATCCGTTACCTGCTGATCGGTTTCCTGCTTGCCATCCCCGGCTTGATCGGCATCACATACGCCACAAACTTTTGGCTCTTGATGTTCTCCGGATTTTGGTCTGGCTTCTTTCTCATCGGCACCGGCCCCATTCTTTTTCAATATGCAGCCGAGATTACCATCCCCACGCCCGAAGGAACTTCAAACGGGATGATTCAACTAATTGGCCAAGTCTCCGTGATATACGTTTACATCATGGTTGCCATGGAAAGTTCAAACGGCGCATTTACTTCATCGCTGTGGCTGGGAGTGGGGATGGTCATTATCAGTCTTATTCTCATCATGCGAATGAAAGACCCGGTGTTCTCGAAAATTTAATTGTTAAGAATCAACCTCGGAAGCCGCAAAACTTCCGAGGTTTTTGATTCAGCAAGGAATAAATCAATGCCGCGAATCGTCTATGGCTTTGATTAATCCGATATACTTTTCAAATGAGGAGATTTGTCATGAATTCATCTATCAATCTTTGGAAGCTATTCATCGCTCTGCTTGCAATCTTTGTTGCCATTGCCGCATGTACCGGCTCGAATTCTGCAACCCCTTCGCCTTCACCGAATGATGTCGCGACGGTCGTTGCCGCAACGATGCAGGCGATACAAGTACAAGCCACGCCGACCGCGATGCCGCCGACCGCCGCTCCATCGCCAACGATTTCGCTTGTTCCTCCGACCTCGGTCCCGCCTCCTGCCGCGACCCGCATCAATTTCCTCGCTGACGCGACCGCCGGCGTTGTGACCGGGACCATCCAAACCGGTCAGAGTTTATATTATGTCCTCAACGCCGCACAGGGACAACCCATGATCGCCATGATCGAGTCGCTCAATCATGACGTTACAATGGCGATCAAAACAGCAGGCGGTACATCCCTGCTTAACGCCGGGCAAAACCTAAACACGATATTGCCGATCACCGAAGATTATTACATCACCATCTTGGGTGGCGCCTCCGCTGAGAACTTTACACTAACCGTGGAAACTCCCGCTCGAATCAGTTTTGATGTCGGCAAAAACAACGCCATTCGATCAGGCGTCACCGCTGGAGGCTATGTTGTCTCTTATGTCATCTTTGCGCAACAGGATCAGCGTATGGACGTTGACCTGAATGGTGTAGGCAAAGAGGCTGCTTTGACGATATATGGTTTCAGCGACGGTCAGCCATATATTCGTTCTGTCACTGGCGCGACAACCTTTAGCATGAAACTTCCCATCTCTCAGGATTACATCATTGACATTGTGCCTGATGCAGGCAATGAAGTGAGCTATACGCTGGTCGTAACTGTAAAATAACATCCACAATCAACCATCCCGTGCTCAGCCGTGGGATGGTTTGTTCGCAACGGCACGCATGAATCGTCTTGTAAACTCAGCATCTCCTTACTTGCTCCAACACGCAAATAATCCCGTTGACTGGTATCCTTGGGACGAAGATGCGTTGGGTAAAGCACGTGCCGAAAACAAGCCGATTTTTCTCAGCATCGGATACGCGGCTTGTCACTGGTGCCACGTGATGGCTCATGAATCATTTGAAGACCCGGCCATCGCCGCGATCATGAACGAACACTTTATCAATATCAAAGTGGATCGCGAAGAACGTCCCGACCTCGACTCTATTTATATGCAAGCCACAACGGCAATGACGGGTTCCGGCGGATGGCCCATGTCCATTTTTCTAACGCCCGACCTGCATCCATTTTATGCAGGAACTTATTTTCCGCCTGAACCGCGTTACAACATGCCGTCGTTCCGCAATATTTTGCTCGGCATCGTCAATGCGTGGGCTAATGAACCGGATGAGATTCATCGCGTCGGGGATCAATTGGCTCAACACTTGCGGCAAGCTTTATCCATTGAAACCCAAAACGCGGATCTCTTGCAGGAAAATTTAAATCAAATTACGACGGCTATTCTGGATAATTACGATTGGGGATACGGTGGCTGGGGCATGGCGCCAAAATTTCCCCAGCCGATGACGATTGAATATCTATTTCAACGGTCTTTGTCAGAACCAACACGCAAAGAAAATATTTTAAAAACTTCTCTTCATGCGCTCAAAGCCATGGCACGCGGCGGCATGTACGATGTGGTCGGCGGAGGCTTCGCTCGCTACTCCACCGATAACTTCTGGCGCGTGCCGCATTTCGAGAAGATGCTTTACGACAACGCGCAACTCGCGCTGGTTTATCTTCACGCCTGGCAAATCACGCGCGAACCATCCTTCAAACGCGTTGCCATCGAGACGCTGGATTTTGTGAGGCGCGAGATGACTCATCCCGACGGCGGGTTTTATTCATCCTTGGATGCGGACTCGAAAGGCGAAGAAGGCAGGTTTTATGTTTGGACAAAATCGGAAATCCAGGAAGTCCTCGCGAATGATTCGGATTTTGAATTTTTCAGCGTGGCCTATGGGATCACGGAGAAAGGAAACTGGGAAGGAAAAAATGTTTTGCAACGCGCGCTCGATGATGCGTCTCTCGCCGCCCGCTTCAGGCTGGACGAAGAAGCGGTCCCCGTTAAATTGGCGGATTGCCATTCCAAACTTCTCGCCGCGCGCGCTCGACGAATCCGCCCCAACACGGACGATAAAATATTGACTGCATGGAACGGGCTGATGCTTCACGCATTCGCGGAAGCCGCGCGTATTCTTGATGATGAAAAGAAAGCAACCGAATATCTTGAAGCGGCTGTCCGCAGTGCAAATTTTTTGCTGTCCAGCTTATACCTAAATGGAAAATTACATCGCTCATGGCGTGATGGAAAAAGGACTAACGAAGTTTTTCTTGAAGATTACGCTTCGCTGATCATCGCCTTGCTCGAACTATATCAAACCGACTTTGATAATCATTGGTTCACTGCGGCGATGGAATTGGCAGATGACATGCTTCTTCGCTTTGGCGATTCAAACGGAGGATTTTTTGATACGCCCAATGACGGAGGGACATTATTGATCAGGCCAAAAGATTTGCAAGATAACGCAACGCCATCCGGCAATGCTTTGGCTTGCGAGGCTTTATTGAAGTTCGCGGCATTCACTGACAAAGCTGAATACCGCGATGCTGCAGAGAAAGCGCTTCGCATGGTCACCGATTCGGCGCTACGTTATCCGATGGGATTCGCGCGCTGGCTATCAACCGCGGACTTTGCTTTGGATAACGGCGAGCAGATTGCAGTCGTGTTTGAGGCGATGAACAAAGACGCGCAGGAAGTGATTCGATTCATTCAAGCAGAATATCGACCCAACACCATCATCGCCGCTTCCACGTTTCCCCCGCCAAAAAGCGCACCCGTATTATTAATGGATCGTCCATTGAAAGAAAACAAACCGACGGCTTATGTTTGTGAACACTTCGTCTGCAAGCAGCCGGTGAATTCCATCGAAGAGTTAAAGGGATTAATTTAAAGCCAATGAATAAACCCCGCCGCAAGNNACCCGTGAAGGAATCAATAAAACATCGAAATATTAAACCTTATTGGTTGATTTCCGCGCTACGACACGAATCGCTTGCACAATTTTTTAACTTTGCCAGCCACGAGTGTAATTTCTTTAGCAATGCCGGGTCAGCAGTCTTAACGAAATTATTGAGTTCATAGGGGTCTTTATTCAAGTCGAAAATTTGGACGACGCCATTATAAAATTCAAGGTATGTGTACTGCTGCGTGCGTAGTCCGTCATATGCCATTGGGACATTGTCATAAGGGGTGTCCGCCGGTTCAATGAGGCCGCTTGGTTCGCCGGATGCATTGCTTTCCTCAACTGAATCATTGTCTTTTTCGCCTGCGGGTATCAACGCTCTTTGCAATAAGTATGCTTGCCGCCATTGCGATACAGGCTGACCAAACAGGAATGGAACCAACGAACGCCCATCAACGAAACTCGGTACGCTTGCGCCTGCCAGCTCTGCAATGGTGGGAGCAATATCAATGTTTCCTGTCAACTCATTGACGTGACTTCCCGGCCGGATGGCCGGTCCGCTCACCAGGAAGGGGACAAGGATGTCTTCTTCATATGGCGTGTTTTTTCCCGCTGGCAGACGATGCTGGCCCAAATGATATCCGTTGTCGGAAGTGAAGATTATATACGTGTCGTTTAACTTTCCTGCGGCAGATAATGTATCCACAATTTTGCCGACCATTTCATCCACAGCCTGGAGCGATTCGATCCGCAGACGGTAATCTTTTTGCAGGTCGTTGATCTGTGCGCTTGTGAGAAGCGGCCTAAAGAGAAAAGTTCCCTTTTCGCTTGACAAATTCGCTTGATTGAAGGATGGCGGTTTTGGAAGGCTGAGTGTGCTGTACGTTCCGGCATGGCGGGGCGCGGGTGTATAAGGATGATGCGGCGCGTACGTAGCGATGTAGGCAAAGAAAGGTTGATTACGGCTCATGCTGTCTTTGATAAATGCCAGCGCCAAGGACGAATATACATCGGTGCCGTAATCCTGCGGCGTATTGCCATATTTAACCAATTTGCCGTTTTCATTGAGGGTATAGTTGTATTCGGTATAAGGGAATCCATCCACAGGGCTTGCCCATACATCCCAACCCGGCGGGATGTATGTCTTGCCCGCAAGGCCGGGATAGAAGTTTAGATACTTTCCAAAGAGAGCGGTGCGATAGCCTACTTGTTTCAACCAATCCGGCAGCATGGATTTCTCGAGTCCGAGGGCATATACTTTGTCGAATCCGCCACCGGGCAGAGCATTGTCATTTATATTTGTATTCTGTGCATACTGCCCGCGTAAAATAGAAGTTCGCGACGGACAGCATAGGGAGATGCTTACAAAGAATTTGTCAAAGGAAATTCCCTGATTCTGAATCAATTTTATTGTTCTTGGCATATACGGCAGGTCAGTGGCGGCCATGTCATCCGTGAGGATGAAAATAATATTCGGATGTTCCGGCCGCGGCGCCAGGGCCGACGCACATGAGGTTGCGCTGATGATAAAAACAAAAGCGAGTAATAATTTTATTATTTTCATCTATAGTTTCCTTTACGCTTTTTCTTGTTACCCGAGATTATAGCATTCAACATATGAGGATCAGAGAAAATACTGTCGGATGTAGCCTCATAATCATTTTTCTTAATATTTTCTAATTCTTCATGATATCCCAAAAATATCGTATACAATATTTTATCTAATTTATTTAGCTCACAAGGAGAGCAATGAATATCAAACAACGATTTCTTTCGATTACGGCGATCTTCCTTCTCCTGGCAGGTTGCTCTAGTTTCAATTCGCAATCGAATAACTCATCAAATAGTCTGCAAGGCATTCATAAAATCCAGCATATCGTCATCATCATGCAGNNCGGGTGCGGATGGAATCCCGATGAAGAACGGCGTTCCCACTGTCTGCGTGCCGGACCCGCAGACCAAACAATGCGTCAAGCCCTACCATGATCCGAGCGTGATCAACACTGGAGGCGGTCATGGATGGGGCGCCGCCCTTACGGACCTCGATGGCGGGAAGATGGATGGGTTTATTGAAGTTCAAAGAGACGCAGTTGAAACCTACTGCCAGCACAACGATGATCCGAACTGCGCCCAAGGAATGATCGGCAGTATGCCCGATGTGATGGGTTATCACGATGCGCGCGAGATTCCCAACTATTGGACATATGCGGAAAATTTTGTGCTCCAGGATCATATGTTTGAGCCTACTGATTCGTGGAGTCTCCCCTCGCATCTTTTTATGGTTTCAGAATGGTCCGCAAAATGCGCCAGCCATGATCCGATGAGTTGCACCAGCGAGATTGATAAACCAGACAGCATCGTCTATGGCGTGAAACCATATGTAGCGCCCGTTTATGCCTGGACGGATCTGACCTACCTGATGTATAAGGACAATGTCTCATGGGCTTACTATGTAGCTCCCGGAACCCAGCCCGATTGCAATGAAGAGACTGGCCCGATAGCCTGCGCCCCCGTGCCCCAAAAAGCGACAACGCCGGAAATCTGGAATCCGCTTCCGTTTTTCGATACGGTTAAAGATGATAAGCAGTTGAGCAATATTCAGAACCTCGATAAATTCTACAACGCCGCCCAAAACGGCACCCTTGCCAATGTGGTCTGGGTCATTCCCAACGATCGAACCAGCGAACATCCACCATCATCCGTTACGGTTGGGCAGACGTATGTCACCGGCGTGATCAACGCCATTATGCAAAGCCCGGATTGGTCAAGCACCGCGATATTTTTAGCCTGGGATGATTGGGGCGGCTTTTACGATCATGTGGTTCCACCGGTAGTGGATCAAAACGGATATGGCTTTCGCGTGCCCGGGCTCGTCATCAGTCCTTACGCCAAGAAAGGTTATATTGATCACCAGACTCTCAGCTTCGATGCATATGTCAAATTTATCGAAGACGACTTTATGAGCAGCCAGCGCATCGACCCTAAAACGGACGGACGTCCTGATCCTCGTCCTACGGTGCGAGAGAACGTGTCCATCCTCGGAGACCTGACGCAGGATTTCGATTTCAATCAGGCGCCGCGCCAGCCATTAATATTGAACCCAACTCCCGGTCCGGGTTTGATCCAACGGATTAAAAATTTCTTTAAGCATATTCTGCAGTCCATCCACGTTATTCCAAGTTAGAACGGCTTGCTCCATAGCGTGAATTTATGCTCTGCTGTAAACATAAAAAGAACTATGCGGTTCGCTTTAATGAACACAAAACATCAAACCACATTTTTTTGTTTCCTGGTGATTAGCCTATTGATTTCGAGTTGCGGTACATTTGTGCAGGCTGCTCCAACTGCAACAAGCGTTCCATCTACGCCAACTCTGGTTCCGCCGACGCCCCCAACATATTCTGAGATAATCAGTACATATCCTCCGGGTGTCAAGTTTAGTTGCACAGATGCGGAAGTCTCATATATATCCTCTGATGGAATCTGGGTGTTTGCAAGTGGAATAATATGTAGTTCCGACAAGTCTAAAATTAGAATTGCCCCTGGAGGCACATATCCCATGAGTGAAACGAAAACAGCTTACTGGAAATCATATGGAGTGAAGATTACGGTTATGGAAACTGTAACCATTAACAAGAAGATCTATCAACCTGGATCATTATTAACTGTTGATAAAGACCTCAACTGGATTCAAGTATCAAGCTGGAAATAACAGCGTTTCTAATGGTCGCAGACAAGCCAAAATTAAGTAAAAAAAATCGAGTCCCTTTTTGGACTCGATTTTTTATTTGAATTGAATCAATCGATTTTATTCTTTTGATCATTAGGCGGTTCCTGCCGGGCTGCTGTCTGGCTTTTCCTCCGCAAGCTTTCGCGGCAACTGCGAATTCCCCTGCTAATCCGATCCGGACCAAACAACAGAATAATAATAATCAACAGGACGATTAGTTCCGGAATAACGATAGAAAACATAATTCATCCTTTTATTAGGAGCTGCGGCCCCAAAACAATCCTTCGATAAAACGAATCAGACGATTGAATGCAGAGCGAATCCGTGCCCAGACTCGATAGCGCTCAGGATGAACTTTATGCTCGATAGGCAAGGAGCCGGTCCATTCAGCGGCCAGCGCGCCCCACGTCAGCCCCGCGCCAAACCCAACGAACACAATTTTATCACCCGGCTTAACCGACCCTTTTTCCACCGCTTCCACCGTCGCAATGGGAATGGAGGCGGTAGAGGTATTGCCATAACGATCCACGTTGATGATGAACTTATCCAGCGGCATTTTCAAATACTTCGCGGCTGTTTCGATAATTCGATAATTGGCCTGATGAGGGATAATCCATTGAATATCGTCGGTGGTCAGACCTGCCAAATCCAACACCTCCCTGGTGGCGTCACCCATGGCGCGCGTTGCGAATCGAAATACTTTATTGCCATCCATCTGGATATAATGTTTTCCCTGCCGAACTGTTTCCTCTGTCGCGGGAAATCGGCTTCCGCCGGCAAGCACAGACAGCGAATCGCCGCCGGAACCATCCGAATGCATCACCGCCGATAAAACTCCGCCCGGCTGATCGCTGGCTTGCAAAACAAATGCGCCAGCGCCATCACCGAATAGGATGCATGTGTTGCGATCNNCTTTTGATTGAGCCGGAACGAATCGATTGGGCGGCCATATTCACGGCATAGATAAACCCGCTGCAGGCGGCCAAAAGATCGAACGCGCCCGCTTTGGACGCGCCCAGCTGGTCTTGAATCAAACAGGCCGTTGCCGGAAAAATATATTCGGGCGAGGAGGTCGAACAGATGATCAAATCAATATCAGTGGGTCGAACGTTGGCAACTTCAAGCGCCTTGATGGAAGCCTCGACGCCCAGCGTGGATGGAAACTGGTTTTCACGCGCGATGTGACGTTCGCGAATGCCGGTATGGTCGCGAATCCACGCATCGTTGGTTTCAATCCTCTTGGACAAATCGTCATTTGTCAACACGGATTCGGGAACGGACATGCCCCATCCTGTGATATGTGCGTATGGCATAAGGATTCCTTTTCAGTCAACCAATATGATATCAAGTTTTCTCTTGGCGTTCAAGTTAAGCCTCAAAGCGGCTCATGATCAACGTGGCGTTGTGGCCGCCGAAGCCG
>PLNY01000117.1 GCA_003141915.1 Anaerolineae bacterium
TCGGTGTAACGCATGGCGGCCGGCGAATCGCCGTCAATCGAGCCGAAGTTGCCCTGGCCATCCACCAGCAAATAACGCATGGAGAAATCCTGCGCCATGCGCGCCATGCTTTCATAGACCGCCGCGTCACCGTGTGGATGATATTTTCCGAGCACTTCGCCCACAATACGGGCTGATTTCTTGTACGATGAGTTGGCGCGGATTCCCATATCCTGCATGGCATATAAAATGCGGCGGTGGACTGGCTTCAGCCCATCGCGGGCATCGGGCAGCGCACGTGCCACGATCACGCTCATCGCATAATCGAGATACGCCGTGCGCATTTGGGCGTCAATGTCTACTTGTTGAATGTTTCCGATGTCCATAGAAATTCCTGTTCAGCGGCATAAAAAGACACGAAGGCTGGTTTTTGACTTCGTGTCCATTAGATGAAGCGAATGCACCGAATAGGTGCAATTATACCACCTCGACTCTATTTAGAAAACAAGGAAGTGTGTCCAACATTTACGAGGAGCCCGAGATAAACTTCTCGATGACCCAGCACTCGTCCAGATGAAATCCGGCTCACGTACCCTGCCGTCTGCCCATCTCGCTGGCGCTTTCATATCCGAAAATAGGAGCCTTTCGTGCAAGTTGTATCGGTTTACACCCCCCATATATGGGGGTATTTCACGGAGTTTTGAAAAGCGCAGGCGGGGAGATCCTTCGCTGATCCTTCGCTCTGCCCTCGCTCAAGCCTTCTACCGGATACCCCCCCACCTGTGGCTTTACAGTATTTGCAGATTCACGGAACTCAACATACATCCATTGCATCCCACCGCGATTTGTAATCGGCTTCCGTTGGACGCGGGCTTGTGGCACACGGGCCACCTACGGCGGCCGGAACGGCGTGAAAATGTCAGGACTCGCAATGATATTTGATCCATTCTGGTTTAAAGAACTCCGGAAAACAAAAAACTCGCCTTTCAGCGAGTCTCTTTCGATGCCGAAGGAGGGACTTGAACCCTCACGACCTTGCGGCCACTAAGCCCTGAACCTAGCGCGTCTGCCAGTTCCGCCACTTCGGCTTGCGAAACGTATTTTATCCGAAAAAAGCCTTTTGTCAACGGGAACCAAATTCAGGAAAGGCACATTTCACGGCTCACCAAAAGATCTCACCACAAAGACACGAAGATCACAAAGATTTTTCTTTGCGAACACTAAGAATCTCTGTGTCCATTGTGCCTTTGTGGTGATATTTATCCACTGTTTATCGACTTCCCAAATTCACAACTTACCCACCATTTACCCACAGCTTTTTCATCCAACTGCAATCCTGCCGGAATAAAATCAGGACAGTTATAAAGAACAAATTCATCGACGCGTTCACCAACGCTGAATCCCTTTCAAGACTGTATGGTAATTGCATTGCAGTCCTGTTAGGAAAAGTATCTTTTTTTATTGAGAGTCGTTATATTAAGCAAAGAAAGGAGTACCCTATGATCACTCTTATTGGTTCCATTTGTATTCTGCTCCTGATTGCCCTGGCTGGCGCGAACTTCCTCGTGGACAACATCAGCCCGGACGAGTTGAGCAACATGGGTATCGAAAGGAAATCCTGATGGAAGATACCCAATCTCCTTAACCCGACGCGAACCCAAATCGCGTCGGGTTTTTATTTTCACGGGGAATCAGCATGGCATTTATCCAGGCGAGTATAATTAGAGAACATTTCACTGGTATTTTTTTAAACACGAAGGCCACAAAGTAACACAAAGGTTTAAGTGCTTTTACTTCGTGAGTCTTTGTGTTCCTTAGTGGTCAAAAAAATCAAGGAAAAATAAAATGTTGGATTATCAATCGGTTCGAGAAAAGAAAGCTACAATCCAGGATTTGGTCAAAGGCTTGACCAAAGATGATTTACGCCGCGAACTTGATGAAATGGTTGGCGAAATCCATCGGCGAATTGCAGATGCCACAGATGCCGACATTGTGTTTCAACCCAATGACCCGAAAGCAAATGACCCATTCGCAAAAGAAGGCGAAGCCGAACCGGCATGGACACTCGGATATGTGATTGTCCATTTGACAGCATCCATGGAAGAAGCGGCATCGATTTCACAGGAGTTGGCGCGCGGCGTGGAATTCCACGGACGCTCACGCTGGGAAGTTCCATTTCGAGAAGCGAAGACGATTGCTCTCTGCCGTGCGCGTTTGGCAGAGTCGGGCCGTATGTGTTCCGCTTCGTTGGACATGTGGCCCGAACCGCCGCACATGGATAATACTTATGCCGCGGCGCCAGGCGCCTTGCCCCACACACCGGTCTCGAGATTTGCTTCGGGATTGAAACATGCTTCGGATCATCTTGAACAAATCAGCGAGATCATGCGGCAGGCAAAATCATAAATGTCATTACAAAGAATGGACAAGATTTCTTGAAGTAGTAAAACGTACATAAATATTTTATACTATAGTTCAATTATGCAAACAAAAAGTATCAAACCAACCCCTCTCAAACTCTTCCCAAATGAAAATGTCGGGAAAATATTACCTGTTAAAGAAAAACAAGACAAAGATGTTGTACAGCTAAATTACGAACACCCAAACGGAAAAATTTATTTGGGAGATTCCATGAATTGGTTAAAAACCATTGAGGATGAGTCAATAGATTTGATCTTTGCCGATCCTCCCTATAACATCAATAAAGCTGATTGGGATAATTTTGAGAGTCAGGAAATTTATATCGAATGGTCTCTGAAATGGATCAAAGAAGCGGCTAGAGTTCTAAAATCAAGCGGATCATTATACGTTTGCGGTTTTTCAGAAACTTTAGCAGATATTAAACACCCATCAGTAAATTATTTTCATTCTTGCAGATGGTTAATTTGGAATTATAGAAACAAGGCGAATCTCGGTAACGATTGGGGAAGATCGCATGAAAGTATCATTCATTTTCGAAAGTCGCGTGATTTTCATTTGAGAGTAGATGCAATTCGGATTGCTTATGGAAACCATACTCTTAAATATCCAGTACATCCACAGGCGGAAACCAGCACTTTTGGACGCGGGAAAGCGCGCACTGAACATNNAGATGTAATAGAAATTCCAACCACAAACAATGGAATGGAAGAAAAAACTGCCCACCCTACCCAAAAGCCCGAAGAACTTCTGCGTAAACTAATTCTTGCGGGAACTGATGAAGGTCAGCTCGTTCTCGATCCTTTCTCAGGTTCGGGTACGACTCTTGTTGTCGCAGAGCAGTTAGATCGCAAGTGGATGGGATGCGATAATAATGCCGAATATAACTCTTGGGCCATCCAACGGCTCGAGAATGTTCGAAGAATGTCCATTGCCAACTGGATTGAGTATGATCAAAAAAATGCTGAGCGAAGGGAAAGTATTCGATGAGCCTAAAGCAACTCATTAATACCGCCAAGGATAAGGATAAATTTAAATCAATTAGCGATTATATTGTTTTCTGTCAGCGTTACCTAGATTTCATTCAAAAGGGATTGCAAGCTGTAATTGTTTCCCAAAATGAAACAAATTATTGTTTTTTTCAATATCGAAAAGAAGGCAACTACAATATTACGCGTCCAATAAACTCTGACTTAATGTATCAAACTGCTTCAAGCAGTGTTATCAACAAAAAATTTATAGAACTATTGCGAAACGCGAAAGACATACCAAATGACGATCAGAACAGCCGCACAATTATTCGAAATACAATTTATACAATTCAACAATCAATTGGAGCAACATTAGATGCTCTTCCAGCAGGTCAATCCAATATAGCCAGAAAAATCAATGGCGACCTATTTGAAAGGCTTATCAAGTTACTTATACTGGAAATTGGAATTGACTGTCAAAGCCAAGTCATTAATATTCCTGTAACTGTGGATGGCATTGAACAATTCAAAATGAGCTACCAGCACGATTTGTTACTCTTTCAGGAAAAGAACTTAAAGGTTATAGGTTCCGTAAAAACTTCAAGTAAAGACCGTATCGACAAGATTTTTACAGACAAATTCCTTTACAGTCGTCTAACTGAAACGAATACCCCACATATTGCAATTTTTCTTAATGATGTACAAAGAAAAAACACCAAAAGCAAAAATCGCTATGGGATAAATTCAACCTTTTTGCCTGGTCACTTCAAAGGATACACCGTTAAATTAACTCCATTGGATGGGGTATATTATTGTGATATTCGTCCAAACATGAAAACAGATGCTCTTCTTCGCCAATATATTAAAACAATTGATTATTTTTTCTGTAATGACGTACATGATTTTATGAGCAAATAACATTGAAATCGAAAATCATATTGGGAGTCTCACATTGAAAATCATTGCCTGCATCAAACAGGTCCCGGACTCGGAAGCGAAAGTCAAAGCTGAGGGTGGGCAAGTGTCATGGGGGGAATCGCCCCTGGTCATCAATCCTTTTGATGAGTACGCGGTTGAAGGCGCGCTTCAACTCAAGGAAGCCAACAGCGGAACAGTCACCGCATTGTGCATCGGGCCCGAGTCCGCCAAGGAAGCGCTTAAACACGCGCTCGCCGTGGGCGCGGATGAAGCCGTCCTTGTTTCGGACGCGGCGCTCAACGCGCTCGATACGCAAGGCGCGGCGCGCGTGCTGGCAGCGGCCATCAACAAGATCGGCAGCGCGGACATTGTCACGTTTGGCCGTCAAACGCTCGACGATGGTTCAGGTCTCACCGCCGCGCAAACAGCACGCGTCCTCGGCTGGCCGATGCTTGGATTGGTGGGCCATATGCAGGTCGAGGATGGAGGCGCATCGTCCCCGAAGGGGATAAAAGTGCATCGCGTTATCGAAGAAGGAAGACAAATCGTCAGCGCAAAATTGCCCGCAGTGTTGAGCATCGTCCAAAGCATCGGCGAGCCGCGCTATCCATCGTTCATGGGAATCCGCAAAGCATCCAAAGCGAACATCCCGATCTGGTCATTGAGCGACCTCGGCATCCCTGCGCCAACTGCATTCGTGACACGCACCGAACTCATCACGCCGCCCAGCCGCGAAATTGTATGCGAGATCATACAAGGCGACAGCCCCGAGCGAATTGCCGAAACGCTGGCCGATAAAATTCTGGCAGAGAAAGTGCTATGAAAACTTTCGTTTACATTGATCACTTCAAAGGCGAAGTCCAGCTCGCTTCGTGGGAAGCGCTCGGCGTTGCAAAAAGTTTTGGAAGCGCGAGCGCAGTAATCTTTGGTTCGGGATTGGATGCGCTGGTCAAGACCGCGTTTGAATTCGGCGCGGACGAAGTGCTCGTTGCGGATGATCCCTCGTTAGTGGATTACCGCGTCGAAGCATTTGCTTCCACCATATCTGCGCTCGCTTCTTCCCGGACGCCGGATTTGATTCTGTTCCCGACAACAGCGCGCACTCGTGAGCTTGCCGCGATGTCCGCCATGGATTTGAATACCGGCGTGTTAGTTGATCTGACCGACTTATTACTAAACGGAGATAAGTTAGTCGCAACGCGTCCAATCTACGAAGGCAAACTTAATGAAACAGTTGTTTGCTCTGGCAAACCTGTGATTGCGACATTACGGGCGCGCGCGTTCCCGCGTCCCGCGCAAGATAAATCCAAGAGCGGCACCGCGACAAAAGTCGAAGCTAAAACTGATTCACCAGCAACCGTTGAAGGTTACGAAGTTGCCGAAGCCGCTGTCAGTGTTGCCGATGCGGGCATCATCGTCTCCGGCGGACGCGGCATGAGCAACAATCCATCACTCACTCCGCCCGCGAGCATGGATGAAAAACAAGCTGAAGCCTGGCGCGCCCAACAAGGCTTCAAGCTGATCGATGAATTAGCAACTGTGCTTGGCGGCGCGGTCGGCGCATCGCGCGCCGCAGTCGATGGCGGATACATTCCGTATGCGCATCAAGTCGGTCAGACCGGTAAAGTCGTCGCGCCTGATCTTTATATCGCTTGCGGAATCTCCGGCGCGATCCAACACATCGTTGGCATTCGCTCCGCGAAGCTGGTGATCGCAATCAACAAAGATGCCGAAGCGCCGATCTTTAAGGTTGCACGTTATGGTGTGGTCGGAGATTTATTCCAGATTGTCCCCGCATTGACCGCGGCGTTCAAGAAGAAATTGGGAAAATAATTTACCCCTTCCCATCCTCCCCCAAATCCTTTGGATTTGGGGGAGGTGTCACACAGTGACGGTGGGGGTAGTAATAAAAACAGGGTTGCTTCTCAGCAACCCTGTTCGTTGGCAATACAATGTTCTTACGCGATCAATGTAACATTGGCGGCCTGCAAACCTTTTGGCCCTTCCTCGATGGTGAACTCCACTTTCTGCTCCGGCTCGAGCTTGCGATAACCTTCCATCTGCAACGCAGTGAAGTGGACAAACACATCCTCTCCACCTTCGCGGCCGATGAAGCCATAACCTTTGGTAGCATTGAACCACTTGACCGTGCCAGTATAACGTTCGGACATCTTACTTTACTCCTGCTGAAAAATTTATCCCGTTGGATCGTACGCCACGGGACGCGGGAGCAAGATTATCATGTCCGTTTTGGAGTGTCAAGCCTGAAATTAATTCCCTTGCGAAGGGTCGCATAACGCGAGGATAAATGAATCCACGGCGGCGACCAACGCGTCTGATACTTCGCAGTGCGGATGACCTTCCGCATCTCATCCGGACCCTCGAACGGCTCCAGCAAAACCAGCGACCTTCCCAACTCAAACGCGGCGTGCGCGTCCGAACCGACGGTGCCAGCGACGTTATGTTTTTCTGCGAACTCCATTGCTCGCCGATTGAATATCGGACGCATGCAACGCGAGTTATAAACTTCGATGGCATCCACCAGCGGAAGGATTTCCAGTAAATCTTCTTCCTTCCATCCACCGGAGCGCATCGAATCGAACGGATGCGACACACTGATAAATGCATTTTGTTCGCGCAAACGCCGAATCGTTTCCTGCGGCGAAAGCCGAGCCGGAATCTCTTCCGTTACGAACGCAGCGAGGATTTCCCCGCGCGTGGTCATGATCTCCTCGCCCACAATGACTCGCTCTGGATCAAGCTTTTGCGCTGCCCGGGCTCCGGCAATCGTGTTGTGGTCCGTGACGACAACACGGTCAATCCCTTTGCGGCGGCAGGTGTCCACCAGCTTTTGCGGCGAAGTCAGCGAATCCTTCGAGAAAACTGTATGGCAGTGAAATTCAACGCTCAACATATCCATGATTGTACCTGCAAAGAGATTTCCCCGAATTCATATTTTCGTTATAAAATCATAGTATATGGATGAGGAGAAGCGTTTTTACCAAAAGCCCGGCTTCAAGAGCCTTGTGCTGGGAATTCTGCTGCTTGTCATCTATGGGCTTGAATACAAGTATGATGGCGGCATTATCAATATTCCCGGAATCGTCTTCGACGTTGTTTTGCTCTTTTTTCTGTTTCAAATCGCGGCCGCCTTTTACGCTCAATTTGTGCTGCCCATTCACAAGCGCGGAGATCGTAGCAAGGTTATAGGGCGATTATGGCTCCACGCGATGGGCGGTCATGGCCCAGCCATCTTTGTAAAGAACGGCCGTTTGGTGGAAAGCAAAAACGAAAGCGAGAAGAAAGGCCCCGGCGTTCTGTGGCTGGATACCGCCAGCGCGGTCGTGACGCGTACCGACACGTCGCTGAAGAATTTTCTCGGGCCGGGCGTGCACTTCACAGATGCAGATGAAAAGATCGCCAGCGTCATCAGCCTGCATACGCAAAGTCACAGAATCGGGCCGGATAAAGACGACGATCCTTTCAAACCCGCCAAGGATTATGCGGCCGAGGAGGATTATAAAAAGGTTCATGATCGGCGCATGGCAGTGAGCGCCATCACGCGCGATGGAATTGAAGTTGTGCCAAACATCAGCGTTACACTTAAGATTGACGCCATGCCCGCCAAAGGAACAGAAAAAGGATCGAGGTTTGGCTTCGATCAGGATGCGGTGGAAAAAGCCGCACGCGGGGAAGGCATGAGCGCCGCTTCCAGCGAACCGAAACACGTGGCATGGAATCAGATCGCCGCTTTGATCGCGGCTGATTTATGGAGAGAGTATCTGAGCAAGTTTACTGTGAACGATTTGTTTTCGGCCAGCCTTGAGCCGTTATCCGATGTCCCACAGCCCGAAGCGCCTGTCGAAAAAGAGCTGCCAAAGATCCCTGAACCGGCAAAAATCGGTCTTTTCACCAAAGCGCTTCGAACCTTAAATAATTCGTTTGAAAAGCGACTCGAAAAGCTTGCGCCGAACGATGAAGTCATGGAAACAAAAGCAGTGGAGAAATCAGAGGGCAGGAAGAAAACTGTCGAATCGAAACCACAGACTGCATTGCAGATCGTCAATCAAATGATGAAGGCGCGTATGACACAGGCCGTTGTTCCGATGCTGGACGAAAGCGGGCGGCAACTCGAAGGATTTGGGCTTAGCAAAGAATTCAGAACGCTGAGTGAGCGCGGGATTAGAGTCTCCAGCGTGAGTGTCAGCAATTTACGTTTTCATCAGGAGATTGAAGACCAGCTCGTCAGTAACTGGAATACGAATTGGCTTGAAAATGCAAGGGCAGATAACAATCGTGTGGAACGACTGAAGCATGTTTATGAAGAAAATGGATCGCAGAAGGCGCGGCAGGAGCACGCCTCGACCTTAAGCGAAGCAATCAACAACCCGCCTGATATTGCCTCGGCAGTAAGGAACTTGCTGCAACAAATCGAAGCCGAGATCAGGCAGGATGACCGCCTGCTCGCTGGTTCCAGGGCCGAGAATCAAGACATCATTCAAGACATCGATGAAATCATTTCATGGATGGAGTCGAAAGAGTTATGAACCAAAAGGACGGCAAGATTGGGAAGGCTTCTTCGGCATGGAGCATAGAAGTTACACGCTTCAAAAAACTTTTCGATCAATGGCTGGATTACCACCTGAACAAGTTCTTCGACCTGTCCGTCAACGGTCCCAGATACCGTTCATCAAGAATATTTGTCCTTCGAGCGGCTCTTTTCATTTTGGTGTTCATCGCTTATCTTTTGGCCTATAACCTCCTGGCTCAAAGCTTTAGGCAACAAATCCCCCTCTCGTCATTCGCCATCCTTGCCGGGTTGAATTTTATTCGTCTGCTCCTTATCTTATCAATACCAGTTTACATTGCCATCGAAATGGCGGGGAATTACATTACCGATATTTTTGAATTAGAAGATTCCGACGTTGCATGGAAATTCGTCAGTGAAATATCGCTCAGCGGCGCGACCGAAGTGCTTCATATCCGCGACGGAAAAATCGCGGAGGAAGATAAAGACTCGCCCATCGTTCTGATCGGCGGGCCGGGCCGCGTCGAAGTCGAGTTTGATACGGCGGTTCTATTCGAGAAACCGGATGGCAGGCCGCATGTGATCGGGCCGGCGGATATGATATCGGACGATGATAAAGATAAAAAGGATAAAACAGAATCGGAGATCCTGGACGGATTTGAACGGTTGCGGGGACCAATTATCAATCTGCGGGATCAATATTTTGGATACACTGCGCCCGACGCGATCGCGGTCGAAGGCCGCAGCCTGGATGGAATCCTCGTCAGCGCAAAAGATGTGCGGATGGTGTTCAGCATTCATCGCGATGACGGTTCCGCCACACAAAGGCCGAGCAAAGGAAAACCCTTTGCTTATTACCCGCAAAGCGTCCAGGATTTGATCTATCAACAATCCGTTCAGGTATTGCAGGGAGAGCATCCATCCGGCGAGCCAGGCGCATGGACCGCCACAATGCGCGGGATGGTCAGCGGTGAAATCAGCGCTTTCATGAGCCAGAACAAACTGGCGGAATTTATCGCAAGCATCAGTACGCCGGAGATCGAAGCTCAGGAGCACCGCGAAGATACGATCTTGTTACAGACCTTGCGTTATTCGGATCAATCGCCGGAGTCGGAACCGGGAGCTTTCACCAAGCCGAACTTCCATCCGAGAATCGAGTTGACCGACCGCTTCATGAAATATACCGACGGCTTTTCCAGGCGCGCCCATGAGCGCGGCATGGACCTCCATTGGATCGGCGTAGGCACATGGAAAGCATCAAACGAATTAATCAACGTGCGCCATTTGGAGGCCTGGCAAGTCAACCTTATCAACGCGATGCACGCCAGCGATGAAGCGCTGGAACAAGCCGCGGCTAAGGCTTGTCTTAATGAGAAACTGCGATTGATAAAAATCGTTCCACTGTATGTTTACAATGAGACTGAAGAGATTCTCATAGAAAAAGAAAAACGCATCGAATCTCTCCTGCAGAATTTTTGGGAGCAAATGGGCAACGTGCTCAATTTCTACTATACCAACAAAATTCAAAATGAAGAAGTGGAAAAACTCGAAAGAGCCATCTTGCAGATCGAGAGACTTCTTAACATTCCCGGCGGGCAGCACATGGTGGGCGGAGGCAGTTTGAGCAAGGTTAGACCTAAATCCGCTTCTCATGTACCGGAAAACGCGCCCCCGGCGCCTTCTTCAAAATCGGAAGACCACCAATACCGCGTCTTGCTGGCAAAGCTGGACGGGAATTACAAAGTCGTCGAAGCCATGATCGTCAATGAAGAAAGACGTTTCCCGAACCTGACGCGCGAAGAAGCCATTGTGCGAATCACCAAACGACTGGAGCGTTACGGCAAGTGAATCTTGTGCTTCCCAATACATTGATTTCCCAATCGACAGAAATCGCACGCGCGCTTCAAATCAACATTCCCATCGTCGCGCTCGAGTCAACAGTCATCACGCATGGACTTCCCCATCCGCAGAATATTCAATTGGCGCGCGACATGGAATCTGCGATCCGAAGCGAGGGCGCGACGCCTGCCACCGTTGCGCTGATCAACGGAAAGATTCGCGTCGGTCTCACCGACGAGGAACTGGCGCGGCTCGCCGAAACCAAATCTCCGCTGAAAGTGAGTCACCGCGACTTTGCGACCGCCATCGTTAAAAAAGTCAGCGGCGGGACGACCGTTGCCGGTACAATGCTCGCCGCGCACCAGGCTGGCATCAAAGTTTTCGCAACTGGCGGCATCGGCGGAGTCCACAAAGAGAGCGCGTTTGATATCTCAACTGATCTGAGAGCGCTCGCCGAAATCCCAATGATCGTGGTCTGCGCCGGAGCAAAAGCGATCCTCGATTTGCCTGCCACGCTGGAATATCTGGAAACGATGGGCGTGCCGGTAGTCGGTTACCAAACCGATACATTCCCGGAATTCTATTCGCGCGACGGCAATTTAGATGTCAGCGTGCGATTGGATTCGCCGCAGGAAATGGCGGAGTTCGCGCAGGCTCATTGGTCGCTCGGTTTGCACAGCGCGGTGTTGGTGACGAATCCGATACCGTTAACAGACGCCATTCCAAAGTCGGAGATGGAACCAATCATTCATCAAGCATCCAAAGAAGCAACGAAGGAAAAAATCCACGGTCAGGCATTGACTCCGTTTTTGCTCCAGCGTATCAGCGAGTTGACCCACGAAAGATCCTTGCGAGCCAACCTGTCTTTGTTAATTAACAACGCCCGCCTTGCCGCGCAAATCGCAAAAGCAATGGTCGGCAATCAAAGACAAAGATTGGTTTGAAAATGGAAAATAAATTCACGCTCAACGATGTTATCTCCGCAACACCTGAACAAATTTATAAAGCCTGGCTTTCAACAAAAGGACACAGTGAGATGACCGGAAGTCCGGCCGAGGTCGAGTCAAGCGTCAAAGGAAAGTTCACGGCGTGGGATGGATATATTTCCGGCGAAACATTGGAATTGAAACCTTATAGTCGCATCGTTCAAGCTTGGCGGACGACCGAATTCCCAGAAGGCAGCCCCGATTCGCGCGTAGAGGTTTTGCTCGAATCCGTCAAAGGCGGCACGAAAGTCACGATCATCCACTCAAACATTCCCGACGATCAGGCGGACGATTACAAACAAGGCTGGCAGGATTTTTATTTCAAGCCGATGAAACAATATTTTTCAACAACGTGAGAAACTTGTGCCGGTTAGATACAAAGGGAATTTGATCAGTGCGCCTTTACGGCTCGATTGCTTGTTGGGCAATTAGTGATTGTAGAATGCAAGGCAACCGTAGATCACAACCCAATTTTTGAATCACAAGTCTTAACCTATTTGCGATTGACAGGTTTAAAACTTGGTTTGGTAATCAACTTCGGCCAGAGACTCGTGAAACACGGCATTCATCGCGTCGTAAACAGCCTTTATTAAATTCCTTTGCGTCTCTGCGACTTCGCGTTAATTCTTTTTTATCATAATCTTTACTTTTGTGCCTGCAATAATTCCTGCACCAATTGATTTGACGCCTGGAAAGATTTATCAGGCACGCTTAGGGCGTTCCTGTAGAATGTGGAGTCCTCGTCGGGCTTGGCGTGAAAGTGGGAGTGCCGGTTGGAGGGGCAGGCAGCGGATTTCCTTGCACAATGAAGCGGCCAACTGTTTGCCAGTCTTCACCCACAAAAATTATGACTTCATAATTGCCGGGCTGCCATCCATCAAGCGGACATCCAACACCATCGCAATCAGTGTCCCCATAACCGCCTGTTCCCCCGTCCCAAGCTTTAGTCTCCAAATGTACCTGTGTCCCGTCGCGATACCAAATGGATGTCCATTGTACGCCCGGCGACATTTTGTCATACGAATATATTCCCCAAAGATGACCAACGGGGTTTTTAAATACTGTAGCCGGGGAAACAGCCGGATACTTAGTCCCGCTGGTCGTAAATTGGATGGAAGAAAAAACCACTTGCGGATCAGGGGTGACTTTGCTTTGAAATAAAGCCAGCACCGGAAGCGGCAAAAATGGTGTGGTGGTAGGAGTAAATGTCGCAGACTGGGCCGGTGTTATCGTAATCGAAGGCGTGAAGGTGATGCTCGGCGTAAGCGTTATTGTCGGTATCGGCGTGATGGAGGGCGTCAATGTAATGGTCGGCGACGGCGGAAAATACTCATATGCAATCGGTTCGCCATACAAAGGCAATGCCGCCGCACATACAATAAGCAACAATGCAAATCCAAACAGACGCCATCCTGCTGAGATTCGCTTACGGCGCAGGCGATAGAACGTCAGCTTGCGCGCATATTGGATATCGCGAATCCCGCTCCGCATACTGATCAACGCGACAATCACCAAAATCACAGCCGCAGCGAAGAAGCCAGATTGAATATCCATACGCGGCATTATACTTCGTGTTCAAGGTTGCAGGTTTAGAGCAAAAGGTTTTGTGGTAAAACAGACTCATGACTGAATTGGTTTTTCTCAAACTTGGCGGCTCGCTCATCACAGATAAGACTCAGCCCTACACGGTTCGACTCGATAAACTGAAAACTCTTGCCAAAGAAATTCGTTCGGCTCTTTCTTCGACGCCGAATCTGCGTCTCGTTTTAGGACATGGCTCCGGCTCTTTTGGGCATTATGCCGTTAAAGAACATTTNNTGGGGGGAGTGTCCCGACCGAAGGGAGTGGACGAGGGGGGCTACTGGCGCGGCTTCGCTGAAGTTTGGTATCGCGCCTCGCAACTCAATCGTTATGTCATCGAGGCTTTGCACGAAGCCGACATTCCTTCCATGGCGATCCAGCCTTCCGCTTCCATCGTTTCAAAAAATGGAATGGTTGAGAAATGGGAATTATCGCCGCTTGAGTCTGCGTTGAATGCAGGCATTGTTCCGGTCATCTACGGCGATATGGCATTCGATTCCATTAAGGGCGGCGCTGTCCTTTCAACGGAAACACTGATGTTTTATCTTGCGCGTCGCCTCAAACCGAAACGCATCCTGCTGGCGGGACTCGAGGCGGCGGTCTGGGCTGATTTTCCGGCGCGCCAGCAAAAGGTCGAGAAAGTGACGCCATCATCCTACAAGGAATTGGAAAATAAAGTCGGCGGCTCACATGGCGTGGATGTGACCGGCGGAATGAAATCCAAAGTCGAAGAGATGCTGGAACTCGCGGGGCAAATCCCGAATTTGAATGTCCAAATTTTTTCCGGCGAAGAGGCGGGGAATGTTAAAAGAACATTGGCTGGCGAGCTTCTCGGAACGTTAATTGTGGGCGATTAGTAATCTAAAAACAGTGACAGACGGCTATTATCAAAATAAAGAAAACTTTTGATAATAAAGACAAATCACCTAGAGGAACAATATGCAAACCAAAGTTAAAGCATCAAAGTCGCTAAAGAAGAAAGCCGTCGTAAAAAAGCCAGCGGTGAAGAGAAACGCTGCCGTCACTTTCATCCCGACCAAACTCAACTTGCGCCGACCCGTTCCTTCGGATATCGAGATCGCGCAGGAAGCCAAATTAAAACCCATCATGCAAGTGGCGGAAGAGCTTGGCATTCATCCTGACGAACTTGAATTGTATGGCCCATATAAAGCCAAGGTCAAGCTTGAAATTTTGGAGCGATTAAAGAATCGTCCCAACGGCAAATATATCGACGTGACTGCCATTACGCCCACGCCGCTCGGCGAAGGCAAGACCACAACCACCGTTGGTTTGAGCCAGGCACTCGGCGCGCATCTCGGAAAGAAAGTCATCACTGCCATTCGCCAGCCGTCGCAGGGACCCACGTTTGGAATCAAAGGCGGCGCGGCAGGCGGCGGTTATTCGCAAGTCATTCCCATGGAAGATTTCAATCTCCATCTCACAGGCGATATCCATGCCATTACCGCCGCGCATAACCTCGTCGCCGCCGCGCTCGATGCGCGTGTGATGCACGAAACGCAACAGGATGATTCAAAACTTTTCGATGCGCTTTGTCCGCCCGATAAAAAAGGCAATCGCAAATTCTCCCCAACGATGCTTCGTCGCTTGAAGAAGCTCGGCATCAACAAAACCGATCCAAACAAACTTGCTCCGGAGGAACGCAGTCGCTTCGCGCGGCTGGATATTGATCCAGCGACCATTACATGGAAGCGCGTCATTGATATCAACGACCGCATGTTGCGTGAAATCGAAGTGGGCTTGGGCCCCGATGAAAAAGGCTTTGAGCATCGCTCCGGTTACGACATCACTGTGGCAAGCGAAATCATGGCCGTGCTTGCGCTGACAACCGGCTTGGAAGATATGCGCGAGCGATTTGGCAAGATGGTGGTGGCAACCAACAAACGCGGCGAGGCTGTCACTGCGGAAGACCTCGGTGTCGCGGGAGCCGTGACCGTGTTGATGAAAGATGCGATCAAGCCGAACCTGATGCAAACCCTCGAAGGCACCCCGGCTTTCGTTCACGCGGGACCGTTTGCAAATATCGCACACGGAAACAGTTCCATCCTCGCTGATAAGATCTCGCTCAAGCTTGCTGATTATGTGATCACTGAATCCGGCTTTGGCGCGGACATCGGCATGGAAAAATTCTTCGACATCAAATGCCGTTACAGCGGACTCATTCCGCAAGTGGTTGTGATGGTCGCAACCGTGCGCGCCTTGAAGATGCATGGCGGCGGACCGAAAGTTGTGGCGGGAAAACCATTAGCGGCTGAGTATACTGAAGAGAATCTTGATTTGCTTCGCAAGGGTTTGCCGAACCTAGAACGCCACATTCAAAACGCATTGAAATATGGCGTGAATGTTGTTGTGGCAGTAAATTCGTTCGTCAACGATACGCCCGCCAAAGTGGAATTGATTCGAAAGTCTGCGTTGGAATTCGGCGCGATGGATGCAGTTGTGTCCACGCATTGGGCGGATGGCGGCAAAGGCGCGATCAAGCTGGCTGAGGCGGTGGTCAAAGCCGCGGAGAAAAAGAGCAATTTCAAATTCCTGTATCCGCTTGAAACATCCATCAAGGAAAAGATCGAAACCATCGCCAAAGAAATCTATCGCGCCGATGGCGTGGATTACAGCCCTGAGGCAGAAGAACAGATCGCGCGTTATACGCGTCTCGGCTTCGACAAGCTCCCCATCTGCATGGCAAAGACTCATCTATCGTTCACGACAGATGTCAGCATCAAAGGCGCGCCGACCGGATTCCGAGTCGCAGTGCGTGAAGTGCGTGCTTCTGTTGGCGCGGGATTCTTATATCCGCTGCTTGGCAAGATGAGCACCATGCCAGGCTTGCCGACTCGTCCGGTGTTCTATGATGTGGATTTGGATTTGAAGACCGGCAAAGTGATGGGATTGTTCTAAGTCATCTTCTGTTATTGCGAGACCCCGAAGGGGTCGTGGCAATCTCAACTAACTTGCAAACAGGAGATTGCCACGCTCACCTGCACTTGCAGCGCAGGTACAAGTGTCGCTCGCAATGACAGAATGCTAATNNAATAAAAAGGCCGGAAGAAAATCTTCCAGCCTTTTTTGTTCTTTTCTTACGGCGCTTGAACATAATAAACGCCGCCCGTCTTGCCCTGATAAAGAATCTTTATATTTGCAATTGCATCCAGATCATCCGGGCTTGCGATGTTGTGATACTGGTTTGGTTCGTACCAAATGATATATCCACTTTGCGGAGGCCAATTCGGATCATTTTGCTTGAGAGACGCGGCGCGCCCGCTTGCCGATAATTTCGGATCCACAAACGGCAATTCCTTGACCGGATGTCCATGAAAAAGAAACCACACAATGTTGACGTAGTTGGTGTAAAGCATGGACGATGAATCATTTGCCAATATCTTTTGTCCTTCAACGGTCACGATGCGGGTCCGAAAATCCACCGAGTTGGCGATGTTGTAATTGCTGGGTTCGCCAAGCGCTAATGCGTCACGCAAATATCCCTGCATACTATAAACCGGGTATACAAAATAAATCAAAGCCAATAAGACCGCGGCATAACGAGCGAGTGGTTTTGTAAAATTGAAATGGCTAAGAACTAATTGATCGCATGTAATGTAAAGTAAAATCAAAACAACCGGCATGATGATGACATAATAACGATCCGATGTCAAATCAAGATGATCGGCGGTGACAACAGTAACGGCTAAAGTAAAAAAATAAACGACTGAAAAAATCGACGCAGGCCAAACATAGCCATTCGCCATAGACTTCATCCAGTTCATCCAATGAACGCGTTTATTGATAATGACCAGAAGCAACATAAACGCGCCAATCAAAATCCACGGACGATTCATCAACCAGTCGAGCGGCGGCGTGAGCGGCATGAACCACCACAGAATTTTCGTCAGCGAGAGATTGATGTTTTCAAGCGGCAGCATCGTTCCGAAATTGCGCGGACCAAACAATCCGCCGCTGAGCGGAAGATTATGGAATATGCCCCAAGCCGCGATGGGCAGAGCCGCTGTCAGCGCGGGAAGAAGCAATCGATGCAATCCCCGCCACCTGTCTTTATAAAGAACGACGAGTCCGCCAACGCCGATCAGGATCACGCCGAGATAACGTTGAAGAGTCGCGAGTCCCGCCGAGATAAACATCCACCACAGCATCGAACGCGAATCGTCTTTTAAATAGCGCGCCGCCGCGAAAAAGAAAATCAGCATGAAGGTGATGAATAACGGCTCGGAGGCAACGTTGGCATAAATGCGAAGCGTGGAGCGCGAAAACAACAAAGCCAATCCGGCGATGATGGCATACAGTGATTTCTCTTTGAAGATTAAATAAAACAACCAGCCGCACAGCCAAAGATTGAGCGGATAAAGAATCACATTCAAAATCCATCCGGCTTGAAACACGCTAAATTTGGTAAGCCAACTTAATCCGGCTAATAACAACGGATATAACGGCGGCCACAACACAAACGGCCCGCCGAGCATATCCACGAAGCCTTTGCCCTGTAAAAGGCTTTCAGCAGTGGCAAGGTTGCGCGCCGCGTCGGACGAAACGCCCGCGCCGTATTTATGCGTGACCAGCAAAATGAATCCCAGCCCGGCCAATGAAAGAAGCGCGAGATAAATTTTGAATTTGGATTCTTCGGAAAGCTTCTTGAGCATATTGGGAATTATAATGGATAGCATGACCGAAATAAATTTTCTTTCCATTGATGAAGCTTTGAAAGAAATGAGGGAAGGAACGCTCCTGCCTCGAGCGTTGACCGAAGCCTGTTTCCGTCAAATTGAGCGGCTCAACCCGAAGCTTAACGCGTTCATTACCGTGTGCGATGTCACTGCAAGCGAGGCATGGCAGCCTCACAGCAAAGAGGAGATTGCCACGCGGCGAAAATCGCCGTTCGCAACACTTGCACCTGGCGCAAGTGCAGGTGTGACATTGAAACACATTCCATTTGCTGTCAAAGATTTATTTGAAACGAAAGGAATTAGAACGACTGCCGGTTCCTTATTCTTCAAAGATTACCTTCCCAGCGAAGACGCGGCGGTGATTCAAAAACTCAAGGCCGCGGGCGCCGTCATCATGGGCAAGACCAACACACATGAGATTGCCCTCGGCGTGACGACGAACAATCCGCATTTCGGTACGACGCGCAACCCGTGGGACGCAGCGCACATCCCCGGCGGCTCATCGGGCGGAAGCGCGGTTGCGGTGGCAACCGGCATGTGTCTCGCCGCGCTCGGCACCGACACCGGCGGCTCGATACGAATTCCGGCTTCACTATGCGGCGTGGTCGGACTCAAACCAACGTACGGACGCGTCAGCTTGCGCGGTGTATTCCCGCTTTCGTGGAATCTCGATCACGTTGGGCCGATCACGCGTACGGTCAAGGATGCCGCGCTTGTTTTGCAAATCATCGCAGGATATGACGCGCAGGATCCGATGTCTATCGATATGCAAGCGGATAATTATTTAAATCATCTCGAAGATAAGATCAAAGATAAAAGGATCGCGCTTGCAGTCGGCGTATACATCGAAGAGTCGGACGCGGAAGTAATCGCCGCCGTGAATGAAACGGTCAAGGTGTTCACGTCACTTGGCGCAGAAATCGAAAAAGTTGAAATGGATTTTCTGCGCGAGGCCGCGCTTGCCAACACGCTGATCACCCAGGCGGATGGCGCGGCTTTCCATCGTGAGCGGCTCGTAAATCGTCCCGATTGGTTCGGCGCGGATGTGCGCCAGCGTCTGGAAACGGGACGCGGTTTTTCGTCGACCGAATATTCCCTAGCGCGGCGCACGCAAGCGGAGATGAAGCATCGTTTCGTTCAGTTCTTTGAACGATACAACTTCCTCCTGCTCCCCACCACGCCAATTACTGCGCCGCTGATCGAAGACAACGCGATCACCCCAAAGGAGTACGCGGTGGAGCAGGCGAGTCGTCTCACGCGCTTTACTGCGCCGTTTAATCTGACCGGCTTGCCGGCGGTTTCCGTTCCGTGCGGATTCGACAAAGCGGGCTTGCCGATTGGCTTACAAATTGTTGCGAAGGCCTGGGATGAGGCCGCGCTCCTGAATGCCGCGCACACGTTCGAACGCGAAACAAATTGGGGAACGCGCCGCCCCCTCCTTGTTCAATCATGAAATAAAAAAGCCTCCATCCGCAGGATGGAGGCCAATGCCATTCTGTATCACTTCAATGGCGCCGTCTGACAAATGGCCTGGCTTCCCTTCTCGTTCCAGTGACATCCACTGCGGATACAAACCACCTGGCTGTAATTAAATTGGTTGCACACATCGCTGGTGGCACCGCATTGCAATGTATTCAATTGCACAGTGACACAACCAGGACCGCTCAATTGCGCTTGCGCGGGAACGCACGTTTTCTGAGTCGCATCGAATGTGAAGCCAAGCGGACAACCCGGGTAGGTTCCGCCGGTATTGGCCTGACAGCACTGATACGTGGAACTATATGTATACCCGGCTGCGCAGCCTTGATAATTCTTCGACGCCAGATCGGGATTATCAATTCCATACGGCGCATCGGCCTGGCCTGCCGCAGAGACACACGCGCCATACTGTGAATCAAAATACAAATTGGCGGGGCATTGACCATTTTGATTTTGTCCGATAACGCAAATTTTCTGTCCGCCGCGATCCACCAAGTTATATCCCTGCGGACAACCAGCCACGCTGGGCCCGGCGATTGGAGCATAAAGGCAAGCATTGCTCGAAGTATCCAGGTTATAACCCGGGTCACAGGCTGGAGCCGAACCGGCTGAACCGGATGATCCGCTACAGGCCGAATTACAGACTGTTATATCTGTCGTTGAATTGGCCGGGCCAGTGCAAGCCAAAACCCGCTGACCATTGATCACCTCATCGTCGCAACTAAAGTCTTTTGACTTAACGTGATATGCCGCTCCCTGCGAAATATTTATAGTAGTGTAGCTGCTATTCCCTTGACAATAGTTGCCGCCTACTTGCGCCTGCGGAGCCGGGCAAGTGTTGCTCTGCGACTGCGTCCCACCAATCGGAAGATATGATGCGCTTTGACAATACGGCGCAAAGGCCTTGGGCTGATTCACCACACAGCGGAATCCCAAATCGTAGTTATGATAATCGTGCGGGGAAGGATGGCGGATCGCCGAAAGAACCTGCGTCATATCGGTTTCGAAACTGCTGCCGCGGGTGATGCGGCCATTGCCAGTCGCTGGACCGGGGGGATTCGACGCAGGCGCGCTGGCATAATAGTTTGGATCATAATAATCGTTGACCCATTCATAGACATTGCCCGCCATATCCAGCAAGCCATAGAAATTTTTGCCATTCGGATGAGCATTGACTGGAGTCGTATGACCGCCGCATGTTTTGAGATTGGCGAGGTCACAGGTTGGGCTATTGTTGCCCCATGGATATTTGTTCCCATTCTGACCGCGTGCGGCTTTTTCCCATTGGGCTTCGCTCGGCAACTGACCGCCGATCCACTGACAATAGGTCTTGGCCGCGTCCCACGTCACGCCGACGATGGGATAATCGCCAAATTGAGCGGCGTTATAAGGCGCCGCGCCGACTTCTTGCACCGGGGCAGTGCAATTTCCGCTGGCTACGCATTGCGTATACATTGCGTTCGTGACTTCGGTTTGTTGAATCCAATAGCTATTAAGCGAAAAGGTTTCGGTCGGAGCATCGCCGTAGCCAAGACCCATGGTGAACTCACCCGCCGGAATATAAACAAGCGAACCGCCGTCCACCCACATCATTGTTGTACCAGCAGATGGACCGGCCAGCGATGCGGGCGCAAGTGTTGGCGCGCTGGTTGGAGGCACAGAGGTCGCGGTTGGCTCGGAAGTTGGCGGCAAGCTGGTTGAAGTTGAAGTCGGGGCGGGAGTCGAAGCGGGCGCGCAGGCCGCCAGCAGAATCGCCATCAATAAAATCCAAATCAAACGTTTCATTCGGTTCTCCTATTCATGCAGGAGAATTATACCTTCATCACGAAACGTCATTGCGAGGGGTTCTTCGCACCAACTGACATTTATGATTTGTACAACTTATGTTTTTGAATATATTGATATACAGCTGGAAGTAAATAATATCGAAACGGCAGCCCTCGCGCCGCGCGTCTCCGAATTTCGCTGGAGGCAATTTCGAGCAACGGTGCTTCGACAAATTTGACCTTGGAATTCAAACCCGGAATTTTCTTTTCAAGCGACGCCATGTCAATCGAATCGCCGGGGCGGCGCATCACGCCGATTTGACGGCACGCCGCGACCAGGTCCGCGGGACGATGCCAGGTGGGAAGGTCGCGCAATGAATCGCCCCCCAGCAAAAGGATCAAATCAGCATTTGGATATCGGCTTGAAAAAACGCGGATCGTATCCAGCGTGTAATGCGGGCCGGAACGTTCAACTTCGATCATCGAAAGCTCAAAAGCCGATTCACCTTTCAATGCAAGTTTGACCATTGCCAAACGATGATCCAGCGAACTGATCGGCTGATTCAGCTTATGCGGCGGAATCGGCGTCAGCACCCAAAGTAAACGCGCCAGCTTGAGCTGGGCATGGGCTTCAGACGCCAGAATTAAATGTCCGAGATGAGGCGGATCAAACGTTCCGCCGAAGATACCGATCCGTTCAGGCATCTTGTCAGTTTACAACGCGACCAAGCTACTGTCAATTGCGCTATAATTTCGACATGACCAACGAATCCGTTCGCTCGCGTTACGAAGAACTTAAAACTGAGATCAACCAGCACAATTATCGGTATCACGTGCTTGATGCACCGGTCATCAGCGATGCAGAATACGACAAGCTGATGAATGAGCTGAAAAAAATTGAGGCCGAACACGCGGATTGGATCACGCCCGATTCGCCGACGCAGCGCGCGGGAGCCAAAGCGGCTGACCGTTTCGAGAAAGTCCGCCACCCCGCGCCGATTCTGAGTCTCGCCAATGCCTTTGGCGGGGACGATGCGCGAGCGTGGTTTGAGCGAGTTAAGAAACTCGATGAACGCGTCGCCTCTGCAAGTTTTGTGGTCGAGCCGAAGATTGACGGCTTATCGGTTGTTCTTCATTATCGTGATGGAGTCTTTGTGCAAGGCGCAACGCGCGGCGACGGGGAAGTCGGTGAAGATATTACCGCCAATTTGCGGACGGTAAAATCCATTCCGCTTCATATTCCGGTTGATAATAAAGGTCCCAAACCGCCAAGATATTTGGTCGTGCGCGGCGAAGCGTTTATTCCGATCAAAGAATTTGAAGAACTCAATCAACAGCTTGAAGAAGCCGGTGAGAAAACATATTTGAATCCGCGCAACACTGCGGCAGGTTCACTGCGACAACTCGATCCGGCATTGACCACTTCGCGTCCGCTGACATTGCTAGTTTATCAA
>PLNY01000471.1 GCA_003141915.1 Anaerolineae bacterium
AAAGGTTCGGATGAGCGTATCTAACCGAATCCTAATTCGGAATTAAGGGTTGTAATATACAACCTTTCGCTCATGGAGAAAAAATGTCCAAAGCGGCCGTTGTCACCGATAGCAGCGCATATATCCCGGAAGAATTATGCAAAAAACTGAATATCAGTGTTGTCCCCATCTCGGTCATCTGGGATGGAGAATCCTTTTTTGACGGCATCACGATCAAGCCTGGTGAGTTCTATTCGCGCTTGAAAGACGCAAAAACCATGCCCTCCACATCCCAGCCGTCGCCTGGAGATATGCGCAAGACATTTTCCCGCCTGCTTGAACAAGGCTATGAGATTTTTGGGATTTTCATCTCCGAAAAAGTTTCCGGCACCCTCGCATCCGCAATACAGGCTCGTGACGATCTCGCGCCTGCCAGAGACAAGATTTCCATTTTTGATAGCGAGAATATTTCCATGGCGCTTGGCTTTCAAGTATTGACTGCAGCGCGCGCCGCTTTGGATGGCGCGTCTCTGACCGACTGCCAAAAACTGGCGAAGCAAGTCCGGCCAAATACCGGCGCGTTTTTCGCTGTGGAGACCCTTGAGTTCCTTCATCGCGGCGGACGCATCGGAGGCGCGCAGTGGATGCTCGGTACGGCGCTCAACATGAAGCCCATTCTGACGATCCGCGAGGGCATCATAGACTCTGCCGACCGCGTCCGAACTACAAACAAAGCCCTTGATCGAATCATTGAATTGGTTTCTGAAAAATGCGCGGGCAAATCGAATATCCGCCTTGCAACCCTCCACGCGAATGCGGAAGCGAACGCCAAATTGGTTTTAGCCGATGCCGCCGCGAAATTGAACGCGGTTGAATCGATATTGTCTGAAGTCAGCCCCGCGATCGGCGCTCACCTTGGTCCCGGAACGGTTGGACTTGCCTACTGCGCAGGCTTCTAATCCTTTCCGAACAAACGCCGGAGTTTTTTAATTCCAAGCGGTCCTGGTTGCATGCCATGAAGGTAACCATACCTTCACTGTGGCGCCTCGATTCAATTCACTTTGGATTTCTATTTTTCCGCCTTGTCCTTCGACCAAAGCTTTTGCAATCGGCAAGCCCAAACCGAATCCTTGAATTCTCGAATCGGTCTCACCGCGATAGAAACGATCAAAGACCCGCGTAAGTTTTTCGTTCGACATTCCGGGACCTTTGTCGTTCACACAGATCAAAACCTGATTTCCCATAGCTTCAGCCGAGATGGTAATCTCCTCCGTTGTGTATTTGATGGCATTATCCAGCAGAATCAGAAGAACTTGTTTAAGCGCATCCCGGTCGCCGATGGCCGAAACATCTTGTACATCTTCGATGATTCTACGTTGACGATCCAATTGCCGCGCTTGCCTGCAAGCTTCATCCATTACTTCGCGAACTGAAATGGATTCCCGTGTCAAGCTTTGACTGGCATCGGCGCGGGCAAGAATGAGAAGGTTATTCACCAGCCGAATCAAACGATCGCTCTCTTCCACCACATCGGTCAAAACATCCGACTGTTCATCCGTGGGCAGCGGAGGCTCGCGTCGCAACAGTTCGAGGTCGCCGCGGATGGTTGTCAGCGGCGTGCGCAATTCGTGCGAGACGTCCGCTACAAAGTCGCGCTGCATTTTCAAGGCGCGGCTGACTCCTTGATAGGCATCCTGCAAACGCGCCAACATCGAATTGAATGTGCTTGCCAATTGTCCAATCTCATCGTTGGGACCTTTGTAATCCACGCGGCGCGAAAAATCGCTTTCCCTGCCGATGACTTGCGCGGTTTGAGTGATGTGATGAATGGGACGCAGGGTCGCGCCGGAAAGAATCCATCCGATGCCGAATGCAATCAAGATGGTCAAGAAGCCTGCGATGATCAGCGTACTGCTCAATGCCGCCAGTGCTTGATCGCGCTGCGAAAGCGATTGGGCCACCTGAACGATAAAGGTCACGCTGCCTTGATAGATCACGGGGATGTCAAAGATCAACAAATGATCTCCGGTGGCGGACGATGTTTCCCACCAGACTTGTTTATTCTTTAATGTTTGCAGCCCATCGGCGCTGAGCGGCAATGGCTGGGCCGTGTTATCCTGCTCCTGTCCCGCGAATGGGCTGGCGACCAAATTCCCATTTGGATCGAGCACGCGCACGATGACGCGTTCGCGCAGTTGATTGAACGCCTGATCGCCGGAAAGCGTTTCAATTGGAACGGGCGGTGGTCCCGGCGGTATCGGAGGCGGGTTGGGATTCGGATTCAGATAATTGTTCAGGATGGATTGGGCGAGTCCGTTGCCGCTTTGAATTAAATTTGCCCGCAGGGAATTCATCGTCTCTTGCGCTTGAATTGTGTACAGCGCGGTTCCGAACACAATCAAGGTCAATGCGAGAATGGCGCTGTAAAGCAAAGTCAAACGCAATCGAATGGACATTATTCCGCTCGCTCCGCTCGTAACACATAGCCGATGCCGCGCACGGTTTGGATCAAACGCGGATGTCCGCCTGCTTCCATTTTCTTGCGCAGGTAGCCAACATAAACTTCCAGCACATTATCATCGCCGCCAAAATCATATCCCCAAACATTATTTAAGATTTGGGCACGCTCCAATACCTGGCGTGGATGCCGCATAAAGAAATCCAACAAATCGAATTCAGTTTTCGTTAATTCAAGGATTCGTTCGCCAACATGGACTTCATGTGCGATTGGATCGAGAGAAATATCGCAGAACTCCACCGCTTCTTTCGCGGACTTCGAGTCGGCCCGCCGCAATAAGGCGTGGACGCGTGCCACGAGTTCCACCGGTGCGAACGGCTTGACGAGATAATCGTCCGCGCCGCTCTGTAATCCCTCGACGCGGTTCTCGATGGCATCGCGCGCGGTCAGCATCAAGACCAGCGCCGGATTCTTTTCTGCGCGCAATTCCCGCACCACAGCCAGACCGTCCATCTTCGGCATCATCCAATCCAGGACAACGACATCCGGTTTGCAGACATCCACCTGGATCAAAGCTTCTTCGCCGTTTGATGCGGTGAAAACCTGCAAGCCTTCATATGCCAACGTGCGTTGCAGCATTTTGAGCAGTTTTACATCATCGTCAACAATCAATACTGTTTGCATGAATACGACTTCCATCATACCGTCTTTCGGATGTCATTGCGAGGCGTGAGCGCAGCGAACGCCGCGGCAATTTCACATAAGTAACCCAAGTTGCCACCTTGCGGGATTTACGCGAGACTTAACGCAAAGACACGGAGTCGCAAAAGGAAAAGCATTAAATCTTGGCGCCTTGGCGGCTTTGCGTTAGAAAAATTCACCCAGATATG
>PLNY01000105.1 GCA_003141915.1 Anaerolineae bacterium
TGGCCCTATGCCAACGCCGAAATCCACGTTGGGAACATCACCGGTTCCCATCTACCCGGTGACATCGTGGCGCGCTACCACAGACTCAAAGGAAATAAAGTCCTCATGGTCAGCGGTACGGACTCGCACGGCACGCCCGTTACGATCCGCGCCGATCAGGAAGGTAAACCCGTCGAGGAAGTGTACAAGCGATTCCATGAAAGCTTCATCGAAGTCTTCAAAGGTTACGGCATCACCTATGATCTATTTACCACCACGCATACTGAGAATCACTTCAAGGTTTCGCAGGATATGTTCCTCGCTTTGCAGAAAAATGGATTCATGTTTACGGCGAAATCCATGCAGTGGTATTCGCCCTCGACCAACAAGTTTTTGCCCGATCGTTACGTTGAAGGAACATGTTATATCTGCGGCTACGAAGGCGCGCGCTCCGATCAATGCGACAACTGCGGCAACGTGCTTGAGCCGGAGAGATTGATCAATCCGCGCTCAAAGACCGGCGGCGCGCTCGAATTGCGCGAGACCGAACATTTTTATCTCGATCTTTCCAAGCTCGAACCTGACGTCAAGAAGTTTTTGCAGGAACGCTCTGAGCACATGCGCGATACGGTTATCGGCGAATCGCTACGAAAGATTGAGTCCGAGGGCTTGAAGCCGCGTGCCATCACGCGCGATCTCGATTGGGGCATCCCGGTTCCGGTCCCAGGGTGGACCGAAGCGGGAAAACGTATTTACGTTTGGTTCGAGGCTGTAATCGGTTATCTCTCCGCGCCGATTGAATGGAGNNTCGGCAAGGACAACATCTTTTTCCACACGTCGCTGTGGCCTGCGCAACTGATGGGCGCAGGGAGTCAATTTCTGCAAATCTTTGCGAACGATGAACAACCGTTGACGCTTCCATATGATGTGCCAGCGAATCAATTCATGAATCTCGAAGGGCAGAAGATCAGCGGCTCGCGCAATTGGGCTGTATGGGGACTCGATGCGCTGACGCGTTACGATCCCGACGCCTTGCGCTATTATCTAACGGTCAACATGCCGGAGATGAAGGACAGCGATTGGGATTGGAAGGAGTTTGTGGCGCGCAATAACAATGAACTGGTGGCGACGTGGAGCAACCTTGCCAACCGCGTGCTGGCGTTCTGTTATAAAAATTGGAATGGATATGTGCCCAATGTGGATTTGTCCACGCTTCGTCCCGCGGACTTGGAATTGTTGGCCGTTATCGAAAACGGATTCAACACTGTGGGCACGGAACTCGAAGCTGTGCGTTTGCGTTCAGCTTTGGGCGAAGCCATGAAACTCGCCACCGCCGTGAATGTGTATCTCGATGTCAATGCGCCGTGGACAGCCATGAAGACCGATAAAGATGGCGCAGCAAAGACCGTCTACACCGCGCTCAAAGCCATTGACTCGCTCAAGGTGATATTCGCCCCGTTCCTGCCATTCACCTCACAGCGACTGCACGAATTCTTCGGCTATGAGACTCAGCTATTTGGTGAGCAATACACCGAGACGGTCAAAGACTCGCTCGGCGAGCATACGGTGTTGCGCTATAAAAACGTTGAAGGATTGCAATGGAAGCCCAGCGAGTTGAAGCCGGATGCGAGGCTGAATCAACCGGCTCCGCTGTTCAAGAAGTTGGAAGAGAGTGTGATCGAAGAAGAAAGAGCGAGATTAGGAAAATAGATATAAAAAATGGCGTCCAGAATCGGACGCCATTTTTTATCTTTGTGTTTCAAAATAAATATTCAACTTCTGCCGTAGCAGTTCTTCCAATTGAATAACCTGAATCTTATGTGGCCTTCTAGGGTTATCCAAGAAATATAATAAAGATCCTTTTTCATCCAACTCTTTTTTTAGAATACGGCGATCCGTATCTTCTACACCAACCAACTCAACTCCGGGCGCTATTGTTTTATCAAAGTCCCAACACACAATCCATCGCAAATGTTCAAAGGCATGATTGAAGCGTTTTTTCTGTAGAGTATGCTTTAGTTCAATGTACCAATTCTCGCCTTCAGTTATATGGTTATATCCTTTGTTTTTTGCAATCAAATCAATGCCTCTACTTGTACTATAGTCAAGCGGCTCAAATTCAAAAAGCTCCGGATGAAGCGTGTAAACGGTAATAAAGAGCCCAAACAATTCTGCCTCATTCTGGGGCTCAAGAATTGTTCTTCCTTCAAATTTGGCAATTTTTCTATTTTTAAGACTTTTAACTCTTCGACTAAAATCATCTCTCTCTTGTTTAAGCGTCCTATCTTCTTCCTGCCATTCTCGCAAAGTATACAGACCATTATTATTTAGTTCTTTATCAACAGATTCAATTAACTTTTGAACTTCTGATTTTATTTCTTCTAATATGATGGGGTCCGTGTTTGCTATATCTCCACGATTTGCTGTCAATTTAAGGGCTTGGCAATTGACAAATGCATGAAGCATAACAAAGGCATTAGAGCCTGATCCAAATCCTGAAATCCACTCATTAACCCTCGTCACTGGTATGTAATCTTTACATAACCATAATCCATACCGGTCAGACACGCGATATCTTCCTGTATCTGACCTTAATCTCTCTCGAATCATGGGATTGTAGTCTCTCTTTACCTGATCACCTTCAACCGATATGATCACATCATACGTTACTTCTGGGTGGTCTGGAAGTCTTTGCTTTTTCCAAACATGTCGCTTTGCATACAAATCCGCGGCCACAGCTCCTTTGTCCTTAAAAAGCTTTTCGATATTAGAGTTCTCATCTGGGAAAATATGCCCAAACGGAATTTCTTCCACATCATCTTGATCTAAACACTTTAGCTTTACAACAAAATGCTCGAATTGTTTTTGATCAAATATTT
>PLNY01000152.1 GCA_003141915.1 Anaerolineae bacterium
TTAATGATGCGGCCCAAATGGGCTTTGGATATAACACGGGGCCGGAACTTGAATTCTTTTTACTTAAGCCAAATCCCGACGGAAGCTTGATTCCCCCCAAGCCGCACGATAGCGCCAGTTACTTTGACGCTCCCTCTGACATGGCTGCCGGTTTGCGGCGTCAAATGGCAACCACGTTGGAGGCATTTGGCTTGCAGGTCGAAGCGATGCACCATGAAGGCGCACATGGTCAGCATGAAATCGATTTTCGTTATTCCGATGCCCTTACCACTGCCGACAGCGCTGTCACCTTGCGCGTGGCGCTGAAAGTTATCGCGCAGCTAAATGGCCTCTACTGCACTTTTTTGCCGAAGCCGATTCGCGGCATCAATGGAAGCGGTATGCACGTGCATCAAAGCCTGACTTTTATTGCCAACGGGAAGAATGCTTTTTCTGATCCCGGTGATCAGCACGGCCTCTCGAAAATAGCGAAACACTTCATTGCCGGGCAGTTGGCTCACGCGCATGGTATGTGCGCCATTCTGGCTCCGCTGGTCAATTCTTATAAGCGCTTGGTAGCCGGCTATGAAGCTCCGGTATATATAAGCTGGGCGCGGATTAATCGTTCGGCGCTTATCCGGGTACCGCGCGTTTCGGTCAACGAATCGACACGGCTGGAATTGCGCTGTCCCGACCCGAGCTGTAATCCATATCTGGCTTTTACAGTAATGCTTGCCTCCGGTTTGGACGGTATTCGTCGTGAGCTGTCTCTTGCTGAAGCTACAGAAGAGAATATTTATCTGATCGAGAAAACAAATACGTCGTCTCAGGATGTCCTTCCCAGTTCATTGAATCAGGCGCTGAAAGCATTGGAAGAGGATGTCGTGATACGCGATGCGCTGGGCACACATACCCACGAAGTCTTCATTAACGCGAAACGGCTTGAATGGGAAGATTATCGATTGGAAGTTACAAATTGGGAACTCGAAAATTATTTAGCAAATTATTAACGAGTTATTGTTTGTCAAAGGTCGCTGAAATTTTTATATCGTCAGCGGCCTTTGTTTTTTAATTTACCCGTTTGGGTAATAGACGCACCTTTCACCTCACCCATATAATCCATCCAATCAAAACACATTCATTTGCAGGAGATTACGCAATGGCAAAGACAGTAAAAGAAGTACTTGAATTAAGTAAAAATACTCAAATGGTGGACTTGCGCTTCATTGACCTGCCCGGCACCTGGCAGCACTTCACCATGCCTACTCATCGTCTGACGGCGGAATTCTTCGAGGAAGGCATTCCATTTGACGGTTCCTCCATCCGTGGTTTCCAGGAGATTCACGAGTCGGATATGTTGCTAAAGCCCGATTCGGAAACTGCATTTATTGACCCCACGGCGACGGAAATTCCCACATTGGTCTTAAGTTGCAACGTGTACGATCCATCTACGTTTGAACCGTACAGCCGCGACGCGCGGTATGTCGCTCTCAAAGCAGAGGCATATCTCAAGAGCACAGGAATTGCTGATACTGCGTACTTCGCTCCCGAAGCGGAATTCTTCATATTCGACAGCGTCCGCTATACGTCCGGCACCAACGAGGCGTCTTATTCAATCGAAAGCGAAGAAGCCTGGTGGAGTAGCAACCGCACGGATCGTCCCAACTATGGCGGTCAGATCCTTCCCAAGCGCGGTTATTTCCCTGTTCCCCCTACTGATACTTTGCAGACTTTGCGCTCCAAGTTTATGCTGGCAATGGAAGCTGCCGGCGTTACGATGGACCTTCATCATCATGAAGTTGCCACCGCCGGTCAGAGCGAAATGACCATGACTTTTACCAGCCTCACCCGCATGGCAGATAACCTCCTGCTCTATAAATACATCATCAGAAATGTTGCCCGGCAGAACGGTAAAACGGTTACCTTCATGCCTAAGCCATTGTTCGGTGATAACGGCTCCGGAATGCACGTCCATTCCTCCCTATGGAAGGGCAACACTAACGTTTTCTTTGACGAAAAGGGATACGCCGGTCTTTCACAAAATGCGAAATACTATATTGGCGGTATTCTTAAACACGCGCCTGCCTTGCTGGCTCTTACATCACCTACCACCAATTCCTATAGACGCCTTGTGCCCGGCTATGAAGCCCCCGTCAATATTGCATATTCCCAGCGCAATCGGTCGGCGATTTGCCGCATTCCAACTACTAAAAATCCCAAGGCTAAACGCGTTGAATTCCGCGCACCCGATCCGTCCTGTAACCCCTACCTTGCTTTTGCCGCGATCTTGATGGCAGGCTTGGATGGCATCACGAACAAGATTGATCCGGGACAACCACAGGATCGCGACCTGTATGCGTTGCCCGATGAAGAGAAGAAACTGATCAAGCAGGTTCCCAGTTCTCTTACTGAAGTGCTGGATGCGCTCGAAGCTGACCATGATTTCCTGCTGAAGAACAACGTGTTCACGAAAGACCTTCTCGAAGAATACATCAAATATAAGCGTGTCAATGAAGTGGATGCAATTCGCCTGCGACCAACCCCACATGAGTTTTCCTTATATTTTGACTGCTAATCTGTATTCGATACCAACTCAGGGAGAAGTGAAACGGAAAGGCCGAGCAATCCTCGGCCTTTCCCATCCCAATCATGTTTCTTTTTATTTCATCATTCTTTATGGTCACCACTTTCTGCTTTATTGCAATTGAAGCTATGCGGAATCACTTTGCAACTTGGACAGAATCCCTTTCGAAACTTTTAATGCTGGTCTTGCGGAAACGACAATCAGATGGGAAAATTATCATTAATTCGTGACCAAATATTGGAAGTGATGAAGACACATTCATTCCCGTCGCCTGAAGAAACCGACCCGCGCCTGCTTGAAGCCCTGGCGAACCTGAACCAGATTAGCGATGCGATCAATCATATAGGCAGCGATGATGCCAGCCAAAATGATCTGAGCCTTCAGTTGATCGTTGAAAGCGCAATTCGGGTGGTTCCTGGCTCATCTGCAGTAATTTATATATACGATCAGGCCACCGGCATGTTCGAGAAAGAATCGCGCGTATCTGCCGAACCGGACGGACGAAAACTTGAGTCTGTGACCGATTCATCCAACGATATGCCGCGTTCGAACGGCATTGGAATGCGAACAGTCAAACGCCGTCGCAGATCATTATCTTATGAGGAGGCCGATCTAGATATCCATCCTTATCACGCGGCAATAGGCGTAAAAGCGGTTGCATGTTTCCCTTTGATTGTTGCGGAACAAGCCGTTGGGATTTTGTATATTTATCTCCATGAAGAGCGGCGATTTACGCACCTCGAACAGCTCATGCTCGATAATTTTGTCAACCAGGCCGCCATGGCGATCTACCATTCCCGTCGGCTTGCCGGTATCCGTCGCGATTTGATTCGGAAAGATGAAGAAATAAACCAGCTGCGCCGGGCTGGATTATTGATCTCATCTCGCTTGCGGCTGGAAGAGACGCTGGATTCCATCCTGCAATTGGCGCTTGAAATTACTAATGCCCAATATGGGATTTTCCGACTTCTTGATAATAACGGTGAATTTCTTGTTACTCGTGCGGTGAGTGGAATCCAGTTCGAACGGCCATTGACTGAAAAACTTCCATTGGATGGAAATAGCATCATGGCTTACGTGGCTCGTACCCGGGAATCTTTGCTTATTTCGGACCTTCAGCAGGAGCCGTGGTCAAAGATATATTATCCCCTCGATTCAAGACTAAAAATGCGTTCCGAATTGGCTGTGCCTTTGATCAACGCAAGCGGGCGATTGGAGGGCGTGCTTAATCTCGAAAGCCCTGACCTGGGGGCGTTTTCTGAAGGCGACAGCCACATGTTGCAATCGCTTGCAACGTATGCGATCACTGCCATTCAGGAAGTCCGGCTGCTGGATGCGTTGCAGGAAGCTGCGCAGTTGATTATTTCACAACCAAGCCAGAAAGTACTGGATCAGCTCTGTATGATGGCAAACGATCTGCTTAATTCGTCATCAAGCGCGATCTGGCTGGACAGCGAATCAGGCGGCTTTCGGCTGGTATCATCACATGGCGCGGGCCAACATGCTGAAAATTTTTCAGAGGAGACAAATCTCTCGAATGCTTTGCTTGTACCGCTTCTGACGGGGAATGAGGCAAGGAAGTTGGGAATGTTCGGGGTGTTCAACGCAGACGCGGGCGGGGAGCGAAGCGCCACGTCTGAATGGGACAAGAAAGTGCTGGCGTGTTTGGCTAATTACGCAGTGCTGGCCGTGCAAAACGAAGCACACCAGCAGGCTTTGCGCGCCTCGCAGGAACGACATTGGACGGCGGAGACGTTTGCCGCAGTAGGGGATATTTCAGCGAACCTGTTGCATAACATGAACAATAAAGTAGGTACTATTCCCGTGCGGGTACAGGCTATCCAGGATAAGTATCGCAGCATGCTTGAAAAAGATTCATACCTTGCCAACGCTCTTGCTGAGATCGAACGCAGCGCCGCCGAAGCCATGCAGATCGTCCAGGAAAATCTTTCGCACCTGCGGCCCATACGCGCGGAGAAGGTACATATTGCCGCTCGCGTGGCGGAAGCCATCCAAGCCGCGCAAGTGCCTGATAATGTCAAAGTCAAAACGAGCGGCATGGATGATCTGCCTACCGTAATAGCTGGAGGACAGAGTCTCACGTTGGTATTTCGGAATCTGATCGAAAACGCGATTGCCGCAATGCAGGGAGACGGACTGATCACCATTCATGGCGTCTCATTGCCCGAGTGGGTTGAAATATCCGTTACCGACAGCGGTCCCGGAATTTCACCGGAATTGCATAATCAGATCTTCGAATTAAATTTTTCAGGACGCGCCAACACACATCCCGGGAAACTGGGGTTTGGCTTGTGGTGGGTAAAGACCTTGATGACGCGTCTTGGCGGTTCTATCGTGGTCGAGAGCGATGGCCGGTATGGCACAACTTTTCGATTGCGCCTGCCGTCGGTAGATGTGGAGCGCCAGATATGACAACACAACCCCTGCGCGCACTGGTGGTTGAAGACGACCATTCGTGGCAGCAAATCATCAGCGAGATTCTCTCGGATTGCGGGCTGGAAGTGGATATCGCTGGAAGTTTGGATGAAGCGACCCTCGGCCTTAAGGCCCAACCGCACCGCCTCGCAGTTGTTGATCTTTCGCTTTCCCCCAACGATCATAACAATTACGATGGTCTGCGCGTGCTGGATGCCGTCCGCCGCCTCGATCCCAATTGCCGCACGATTCTGTTGACCGGATTTGCGACGGTTGAACTCGCGGTCACCGCGCTCACAGACTATGGCGCTTTCACTTTTTTACGAAAGGAAAGTTTCCATCGCAGTCAGTTCCGTGACATTGTTTATCGCATCTTGGTCAGCGCTCCGCATCAGACCGCACCGATTTCTGCTTCCGTTGCAACGGCCACTTCTTCCGCTGTGAAAGGACAACCGGCGCATCCTAAGCCTCGTCCTGAAAAAGCGCTGATCGTGGAAGATGACGCCGGCTGGAGAAGCATCCTCGAGGAGCTTTTGACCGATGCCGGATTTCAGGTGCGTACCTGTGCCAGCTTTGGCGATGCCATTGGGTACCTCCACAGGGAGAAATTTGCCCTGGCGGTTGTAGATTTGTCTTTGAAAGGTAGCGTAAATATCTGGGAAAAAGAAGCCGCAGACCCGGATATGGATGGTTATCAATTGCTCACTGCAATTCGAGCCGAAGGGATAGCCACGATTGTGGTCAGTGGGCTTTCTGAACCGGATGAGATCCAGCGTATCTATTCTGAACATTCGATTTCCGCCTACGTTGAAAAACAGTCTTTTGACCGCGCCGCATTTCGTCGTGTGGTCGAAGAGACCCGATTGACACAACAATCGCTGAGTGAGTTGAATGCGCTGACAGATCGCGAACGTGAAGTTCTGGATTTATTGGCTCAGGGGTTGACCAACAAAGAGATTGCAGAAAAGTTGTTTATCACCACGAATACGGTAAAGAGGCATTTGAAATCCGTCTTCGAAAAGTTGAATGTGCATACGCGTTCTGCCGCCACTGCAAAAGTAGCCGGGGAATGAAATCCAACAGTAAGATGAAGCGTTTCGAAACGTTGCAGCCCGCAACCCTGATCTCCCTAGGAGCGCAAACGTGAATTGGGATAGCTCATGGGAATAAAGGGAGTTGTCTTGCCATTTGCTTTCCATCTAATAAAACAAAAGGCGCTATACGCTTCGTGTTCATTCCGATTCTTCCAAGAGATGATAGATCATGGATTTTTCCTGTCTGGCGTAGACGCAGGATTATCTCAACGCCATTCAGACCGATGCCAGGGATGCGCAATAATTCGCGTTTTTCTGCCCGATTAATCTCCACAGGGTGTTCAGCCAAATTCAATTGCGCCCACGCCAGTTTCGGATCGGATTGAAGCGGAAGAAAACCATGATCCGTGAACGGCATGTCTTCCAAGTCAAAGCCATAATCGCGAAGCAAAAAGGAGGCTTGATACAAACGATGTTCGCGCAATGGATCGGTGGCGGTTTTATTTTCAAACGGAGTATCTGCGATTGGATTGAATGCTGAAAAGTAAGCGCGTTTAAGCCGGACATTTTTATTGAGCCATGCTGTTGTGGTCAATAACTCGAGATCGCTTTCGTCCGCGCCGCCGACAACGAATTGAGTGGTGGTCGAGGGCCAGCGGCCATTCCAGCCTTTGTAAGCGGGTTGTTTTTTGCGGATTTCTTCAAGCCATCTCAAAGGTTGTAATAGTTCATCCAAAAATTGTTTATGCGGTGCAAGCTTCGCCAACCGATTTGTGTTAGGCGCTTCGAGATTGATCGAGACGCGATCAGCCAATTGCATCGAACGTTCCACTTGAGCTTTCTCCGCGCCCGGCATGATCTTCAAATGAATGTAACCTCGAAAACCCAATTTATTCCGCAAGATGTCCGCCGTGTCCAATAATTGATCCTGCGTTCGTATTCCGCCGCCCGCGATGCCAGAACTCAGAAATGTTCCTTCAGCAATTCCTTTGCGATTCAATTCGATGAACACGTTCGCAAATTCTTCAGGCTTGAAGGTGGCGCGGCGAAAATCTCGTCCGGCGCGGAATGGACAGTAATAACAATCGCGCTCGCACGCAGACGTGAGCAGGGTCTTTAATAATTTGATGCTCTGACCATTGGGGAGTTGTGCCGGATGAACGAAAACAGCCTCGCGCTGTTTGGGCGTAAAGCAAACCGGCCGCGCTAAGTTTTCACGGCGTTCTTCGGCTGGCTCCAGCTCCATCTGTTCGGATAACAGATGCAAGCGGTTGATGGAATCCATACTTGCAATTATAGAACATATATTCTGTTTGTCAAGATGCTGATGGAAGAATTACTTCAAAGGTGGTGCCCGAATTTACTTTGCTTTCCACATTGATCTTGCCGCCATGCGCTTCGACGATCCATGCCACGATGGAAAGGCCGAGGCCGCTGCCGGTTGGGGCAGAGGAGTTGTCGTCTTGAGTCCGTGCCTGGTCGACGCGATAGAAACGGTCAAAGAGGTGCGGCAAATGCTCGGACGGAATGCCCGGTCCGTTATCTTCCACACGAAGCGAAGCAAATTCTTTCTTGCCATTTAATTTCACCGAAGTCCCAACCCTTATCTTTTGTCCAGAGCCGGAATACTTGACGGCGTTCTCGATGAGATTGCTGATCATTTGAATCAAATATTGACGATCTCCGTTGACAATCAACTCGGGCAATTCAGTTGTCTCAAGCATAACCTGCTGTCGTTCTGCGAGGGCGGTCATGCGTTCCACAGCTTCCAGTGCCACATCGCTCAAATCTAATGCTTCAAATTGTAGAATCGCCTGACCGGAATCCATGCGTGCCAAAGTCATCAGATCATTCACCATGCGCATCATTCTTTCGTTTTCGATATTGATGGTTTGCAAGGCGCGCTGATATTCGGCGGGCGACCGATTCTTGGAAAGCGCTTGATCAATTTCAAGATTAGTGATGGTCAGCGGCGTGCGAAGTTCATGACTGGCATCCGCAACAAAACGCCGTTGACGGTCGAAGGCAACCTGTAAACGCGAGAGCATGTTATCGAATGTGTTGGCAAGTTCGGAAAGCTCATCTCGGCCGCGCAGGTTGATGCGGCGGCTCAGGTCGCTTTCGCTGATGTTTTGCGCGGCATGTGTGATCGTCTTGACCGGGTGCATGGCGCGATCCGCAAGCCACAATCCACCCGTAAAGGCAATCAACAACATCAACGAGCTGCCGAGGATTAATGAAAGTTTCAATCGTCGAAGTTCGTCGCTGAGCTTGGTTGGACTGCCAATAATCAGCGCGCCGATCGGTAATCCATCGCGGATCACTGGAGATACGACGAAAAGATAATCAGCGCCAGATGTCTTGCCGCTTGAATCGGTGACCGAGAGAGTTTGCTCGTAAACATTGAGATTGCGTTGTTGGCTGGCAGTCGAAACGAGATCGCTCACGAGTTTGTTGGTTGGTTTAATTCCCCACGTTTGGACAATTTGCGCGTTGGTATCCACAATTACCAACATATCGCCTTGTTGAAGAGGGGGAGCGTTGTCAGGCACATCAGAAAGGCCGAGGTTTGAATTTTGCCATTCTGCGCTGCGAAAATATCCCAGTATACGGGCAAACTTTTCCTGAATGCTTCCGACAGAATCTTCTTGCAGGTCGCGTGATTGTCTAAAGTAAATAAAGCCGCTGAACGCGGTCAGGACGACTGCTAATATAAAGACAAACCATAG
>PLNY01000336.1 GCA_003141915.1 Anaerolineae bacterium
GATATTGGAATTCGTTATGAGCGGTCAGCGTGGCGGATGTTAAGATGACGCTGGCTTTTTGATGCCAGAGATTTTCTTCGATCATTGGTCCGACCCGCAGCGGTGCGGCGTTGAGTGAAAGTTTCTCGCCCCTCGGGTTGACCTCGATCCAATACACCAATCCTTGATTCGGCTGGCTGATCATGCCGGTCATGTTGTTATACGCTTCGTTCAATCTGCGATAAACGTTGCCAATATCGCTGATCACATCTTCGAGATTATCATGTCCATCCGCATATAAATCCGATGCGGCTTTGTGAATCTCTTGCAAAGCGTTCAATAAAAGATTCATCGTACCGCCGGTTTCATCCCATTTGATCTCCACATCGTCCCAGTGGGGCAGAGTCCGCGTGGCGGGAAGTATGCGCGCCTGCCATGAGTAATTCGATTGCGGCTGGCCTTCACGTTGAAGCGTGGCGAACTCGCTCAACGTGTTAAAGAATTCGCGGTTCTGTTCCTGCAAACGGAAAGCCATGTCGGTGGCGCGGCTGATTTTTTGCTGGAGCAAGCCGAAATCCGAGGGACGAAGCGCATCGTGAGTCTCGCCGAGCACGCGTCCCAGCACGCCCGCGTTCGAGCCGCCGATTTCTTTTAACATTCGATCCATGTCGAATTGAGTCAAACGAAATGAAAGCGCGTTCGTCGTTGCCGATTCCAAATGATGCGCTTCATCCACGATCAAATAAGAATACTCTGGCAAAACTTTACTGCCAGTGGCAACATCCGATAATAGCAGCGCGTGATTGACGATAAGCAGATGCGCCGTTTGCGCCGCGCTCTTGGCGCGATGGAACGGGCACGCGCCGCCGGTGCGTTTGATGCAGGTATCGGTGGTGCAGGCATCGTCCTCGGCGGAAATTTTTAACCAGACTTCGCGCTCGGGATTTCCGTTAAGGTTGAGCTCATTGCGGTCGCCGGATTCGTTTTGCATTTGCCACACCAACACTTTGGCAAGTACACGCATTTCATCCGCGTTGCGCGGACCGTATTGGCGAAGATTTTCAAAACGCCGCGGACAAAGATAATTGCCGCGTCCCTTCAACACTGCCGCGCGCAAATCCAATTTGAGGGCCGCGCGCAGATCGGGAATATCTTTCTGAATCAGTTGATCTTGAAGATTGATCGTATTGGTCGAGACGACGACGCGAGTATTGTTTTGGATTGCAAACAACGCGGCAGGCACAAGATACGCAAATGATTTGCCAACGCCGGTTCCGGCCTCGACCATTAAGTGGTTGCCATGTGAAAGCGCGTTGGTCACCACCTTTAGCATTTCCACTTGTTCTGGGCGATGCTCGTAACTTTCAAAGTATTGCGAGAACGGCCCGCCATATTCAAGGATGGACGCGACTTCATCGGCATTGAGTGCGTTCGGCGTTTCTGGATTCTCCAATGGCGGATAACGATCATTTCCGTCATCAAAGGTTTGCTTTTTGCTTTTTATCTTCTTTGTTTGAATGCCTTCTTTTGCCTGCGCTCGTAAAATTTCCTGAAAAATATAATTTCCATCCCAATCAATCGGCTCGCCCAATCGGACGATTTCTGCAATCAAATCAAGCGGTAACTCACGCGCCATCTCGTAGAGACGATTGAAGACTCCGTGAGTAGCTCTAGCATCATCCAACGCGCGGTGTGTGGCAGGCAGGGCAACGCCCAATTGTTTTCCAAGCGCACCCAGGTTATAACGGCTTGCATTTGGCAGGAGAATGGAAGCCAGTTCATACGTGTCAATGACTTCGTTGAATGAAAATGGAATTTGTTGTTTTTGTAGAAAGCCCAGATCAAAACGAACGTTATGCCCCACAATAGGCAAGTCGCCAACGAAAGCTTCCAGTTCATGGGCAACATCCCGCAGGCGCGGCGCCTCACGAACCATGGCATCGTCAATGCCGGTCAGCCCGGTAATGAATTCGGGAATGTGGCGATTGGGATTGATGAGCGATGACCATTCATCTTCAACGCGATTGCCCTTAAATTTGACTGCTCCGATTTCGGTGATGGCTTCGCGGTCATTGTCCAAGCCGGTGGTTTCGATGTCTATAGCAACAATGGAATTCATACTTGTATTGCGCTCAATTCTCTTTCAGATTATCAATGGGATTCATAAACTGCTGAAATCAAATAAAAAATCTACTGCTCAAAACAGTAGAACAAGTGTATCATAAAATGTTATGGCACAAATTGAACCGTTCTTTATCCGGAAAGAATCATAAATTGAATATGCACCTTTTATTTCTCCAGAAGATAATCCACGTGGANNATGTTTCCACAGGTATGAAAATGTGGCGAAGGGCGCCGCCAGAATCGCCGAAAAAATCTACAAATAGAGAGATGGAGGCGCACAGAAATATCCAAAATGCCAACCATGTCCAGGATATGATCCAAGGATCGCGGCGTTTGAAACTGGCAATACCCAAAGAGATGAGCAATAATGCATCCAATAGGTAAACAGTATTCGACTCTAGGTGAATAAATTTCCCAATTCCGATCAGTATATTTCTGACCGCCTCATTGTTTGAGATATAGTATGGCTGGGTGAAATCGGATTGGAAGAAATCCGATTCGTCAAACATGGCTGACACTACAAAGCGTGGATGTACGGTCAGGAACAGTCCATATGTTTCGGCAGCCTGAGAATCGAACCATTTCTGAAAGCCAGGTGACTGAGGGCCAGGCATACCCGAATTGCGGAAGAATTGAACCCGCGGCGGAAACGGAAAAACGTAGGCGTTGAACGCGTCTTCGAGGGGACCTGTAGCGCGCAGGCTATCCTTTGCGGACACGTATCCCAGAACGAAGATTATAAACAACACTGAGATCATTAAGACTGGAACCTTCGTTTGGCGGTATTTTTTAGTGAGCAAAAGTATGGATAATAAAATAATTGTGATCGGAACAGCATAAAGGTGAACATCGCGCACAAAAATCCAGAATGCCAATACAAGCATCCATCCAAAGATGAGAGCCATGTTCTTGATTGAATTCAAAGGCTCGTTTTTGTAATAAATTCGAAAAGTAATTTCCAGTAGGAGGGCGAGCGCAATTGCAAACAGCGAAAGCGAGAGCGATTCGGAACTGAGAACGCTGTCCCATTCTGCAATCTGTGGAGTGAACGCAAACGCCAGGATAAGAACAACGCTCGCGATCTTTGCGAATGGACTCTTGAGCCAGCGCGAAGTTGTCCAAGCCAGAAAACACCATCCAATGATGGACAATAGATTTTGCAAGAGTGCGATCTTATCGAAACACGGCTGGGCCTCGCGTTTAAGTAATTCACCCGGTGTAACTGGATAACTCGTCGCGGTCAGCTTGCATTTCTGGCTATTGGTGGCGAGCTTATAGACAAGATTGGTTGTGAACAAGCGTTGACCAACAAAAGACTGCCAGGAAAGCAGGGGAGCTTGAGCAGAATTGATATAGGATGCTGTATCTCCCATTCCCATCGAAAGCCGGGGATCTCCATATAAATAGAGTCGAAGTATGACCGCGACAGCCATGGCAATGAATATGATTGTTGGGACCCCGTATTTCGTGACAATTTTCATTGGCAATGATTTTCCAAATATGGTCTCAATCTCCTTGCGGTAAAACCGATTTTATATTTTCGAGCGTCAACGAACCGATTGGTTTCTCTTTGGACTTCTGCCGCATAAATTCCTTGAGTTGTTTGAGTTTCAAAGCGGGGGTCGGCGCGTCATTCTCTTCGATCTCGACCAAATCGTTTGTAAAGATCAATGCGCCATTGATTTCAGGAACATCATTTTCGTTTTCCAATTTCTTGGCAAGATATTTTTTGATCGAATCCATTTCATTGACAATCTCAAGTTCGGGACGACCGAGTCCCTCCTGACCAAAAATCGACAAGTATCCCTGCATGAATCCGCCGCCCGCAATCTTCCAGTGATTCTTTTGATACGTCACGCGTCCGCGCTGGTGAAGCGGAAGCAAGACCCAAATCCCGGCCGAGCCGATATAAAGATGGGAAGCGGGCGTCATGTAATGATAGATCGTGTCATCATTCGGCAAACCCTTTAATCCCGAATCTAATTGTTCATCGGGCCGAGGGCTGCGTCCCCAGCGATTGCTGAAGAACATCCCGATTTGTGTCATGGCGAAGCCTACTACCAGGGACGTGATAGACCACGCGAACAAATCAGCTCTAGTGAACGAGATGTACATTCCGACGCCGAGCACAACGAGCGCACCGATGCTCGTGTACTGTCCGATCTGACTATTCCGCTTGATGAGTTTTTCGTTCTTGATGATTTTCATTGATACCTTTTCTGAGGGTTGATTTATTTTTTCAAGCTTTCTTCGATGGCTGTTTTCATCGCATCCAGCACTTTTGATTCTGCGGCATTCCTGGCAAGCCGGATCGCGCTTTGGATCGCAGTTGCATCCGACCGGCCGTGACCGATCAGCACCAAGCCGTTGACGCCGAGCAGGACCGCCGCGCCTTGTACGCTCGGATCGAGCAAACTCTTAAGGCTGGTCAGCGCAGGCTTGACGAGCAGACCGCCAAGCATTGTTAACGGTCCGCCGTTTTTGATTTTGATTTTGATCTCATCCAAAATTAGTTTGCCTATCGCTTCGGATGTTTTGAGCATCACATTGCCAGTGAAGCCATCGGTCACTGCCACATCCACTTTTCCGCCGATGACTTCCTTGCCTTCCACGTTCCCATAATAATTCAACTTTGAGTTTTTGAATAATGGCGTTGCCGCCCTGACCAATTCATTTCCTTTTCCTTCCTCTTCGCCGTTCGAGATCAAACCGACCTTTGGATTTTTGACGCCGCGCACTTTTTCAGCGTAGATGCTTCCCATGATTGCGAACTGAATGAGGTTCTCAGGCGTGCAATCCGGATTTACACCAATATCTAAAACAACACATGAACCAGTTGCAGTAGGGAAGATGGGAGCCAGCGCAGGGCGATCCACGCCGCGAATACGTCCAAGCCTGAATAACGCTGTGACCATCCCGGCGCCGGTATTGCCCGCCGTGACAAATGCATCCGCTTCACCCTTCTTGACGAGGTCCATGCCCACCGCCATGGAACTTTGTCCATGCCGCGCTTTGAATGTCAGCGCTTCGCCTTTGTCTTCCATGGTCAGCATCTCGGGCGCGTGGACGATTCGAATGGGCAAACGGCCCGGGTTCTGCGAGTCCAGCACCGGCTTGATCTTGGATTCGTCGCCGACGAGGATGATCTCCACTCCATATTCACGCGCGGCCTTTACCGACCCCTCCACATCCGGCTTCGGAAAATCGTCGCTTCCCATGGCGTCCACAACAATTCGGGCCATCCATCATCTCCTCAAAAAGTTTGCCTTGCTTGACAGGCAAGGCAAGCCGATTATAATACGCCTGCTCGCATGATAGTGCTTGCATTCGCGCTGGTGCTGGAATTGGCAGACAGGCATGGTTGAGGGCCATGTGCCGCAAGGCGTGAGGGTNNGCTGTGATATTTGAAAGCCATGTGCCGTGAGAAAATGGGGGATGAGATTTAGGAGCTACTTGTATCACCTACCATAACATGGTTTTTGGCGTGTTGCGTGCATTCCTGAGAGCCGCCAGCAATGCGAGTCGTCCTTCAAAAGCCAGTTCAAATCAATAGGTGGAATCCAAAGCGCTTGATCCTTCTGCCGCGATCCGAATAGTAGTCGTATCAATATGGCGGATGATTCATTTAATTTTGTATTGC
>PLNY01000036.1 GCA_003141915.1 Anaerolineae bacterium
AAATTCTCAAAGAAGGTCTGATCCGTGCCATGGCTGAGGTCGGACATAAATTTGAATGTGGGGAATACTTCGTTCCTGAAATGCTGATCGCGGCGCGTGCCATGCAAAGCGGTTTGTCGCTATTGCGGCCTTACCTGGTCACCGCGAAGGTTCAGGCAATTGGCAAAGTGATCATTGGAACCGTGCAAGGCGACCTGCACGATATCGGCAAGAATCTGGTCGCAATGATGTTGGAAGGCGCTGGTTTCGACGTGATTGATCTGGGCGTCGATGTCTCACCCGAAAAATATGTCCAAGCCGTGAGAGAACATCACCCTGACCTGGTTGCATGTTCAGCATTATTAACGACGACCATGCCTCGCATGAAGGATATCATCGACGCCATTAAAGAAAATGGATTACGCGATCAAGTGAAAGTATTGATCGGTGGCGCGCCGGTTACCGAAAGTTTCGCAAATCAGATCGGCGCAGATGCGTGTGCCACGGACGCGGCCTCCGCTTCAGCCCGCGCAAAAGAGTTGATTCTCGAACTCAAGAAGTAATGAAGCCCATGCCTGGGTTGGATGGATCATGACCACGGGAATCGTTTTTGATATTAAAGAGTTTACCATTCACGATGGACCTGGTATTCGCGCGACTGTATTTATGAAGGGTTGTCCATTGTCTTGCACATGGTGTCATAACCCGGAGGGTCAGTCTATGAAACCACAGATTATCCACGGCTTGGCGGGCTTGTAATCGCCCAGATTCTGGACGGCGGTTGCCCTGCCGACAGAACGCGCGCACGCTTGCCGCAAATAACAGCCCGTGTTAGAATTCCATCCTGCTGGTTGATGGGGGCTCGTCTAAANNGTATTGTAGACTTTTGGGCGGCAAAACGGGCGGATTGGTTTACAAGCCGTTTTTGCAAGGCGTTGTTGTATAAGACTTTGGGGAATGGTGTAACGGCAGGACGGCTGACTCTGGATCAGCTAGTAGCGGTTCAAATCCGTTGCCCCCAGCACGAATATAGGCAGTTTCTGCCTCAAGTGCTCAATATTTGGGCATAAAGGGAGCCTCACGACGCCGGAGGCTCTCTTTTTTGCAGCTACTTTCCAGCTTACTGAATCAACCAGCGTTCTCACCGTTACCATCCCAGATTGACGCAATGTAAAAAGGATTCTGTTCCTTCAATTTTTTAAGCTCTTTACTCACATCAATGGGCGAAGTCAAAAGATCATCCATTTTCTCAGCTGCCTCAGTTTGCATAGAATGGAGAACATGAGAGTAAGCATTAAGAGTCAGAGTAATATCCGTGTGCCCGAGTCGCTCTTGAACAACCTTCGGATGGATTCCTTGTTGAAGTATCAGGGTTGCTTCTTGAAAAATGCCAAATCGGATATAAATAGTTAAGTTATACAGGTTGACTAAAACTAACAAATACCTTACAATCGCTTTGCATTTTTGTAAGGGTTTCCGTCTCTTTTTTTAATGCGATTACTAAATGAATTTTGAAATATATTTATATTCCATTTGAATCTGATCCAAAATAGGTATCGCGTTCCGTATAAGTATTTTTTGATGGATTTTTATGAATCACGCTGATGATCAGCAGGAGTAGATGTGAACGGCAGAGTCCAGCAGTTAGCTGAAAATATTCATATGACCTACGATGAGTTTATTGGGGAGATGAGAAAGCGCGGATGTAGTGAGCCGACCGCATCTAAAATATGGCGAGGCGTTTATGAAGAGTTCGATGAATTTAGCGATAATGATATATATCTTAGTAATCTTCGTAAAGCAGCAGATGTTCTCAAAGTTACAACGGGAATGCTTTTGCCAAAATGATGGAGCGCTTTTAGTTTGTGAGCAATAGGAGATGAAATGGAAACCCGATTATATTTTCAAATGTTAAGGCGAGGTTGGTGGATTATTGTATTAACGGTTTTAACGGCTTTGGTGGCTTCTTTAGTAGCATCTTATCTGACTACTCCCACATACCAAGCCGTAGCCCAGTTTATTCTCTCTCCAAGTGCAATCCAAACGACTGGCAACCCCGGGGTTCTTCTAGAAGGCTTAAATACACTTGATAATCAATCAGTCACTACCACTTATGCAACCGTGATGAGTAGTGCGCGGATTTATAGTGATGCAATTACTTTCTTGGAACTTCGGCCTGAGGATATGAAGGATTATACGTATAAAGCCACAGTTCTGCCTACCTCCAGTGTCCTGCAATTAACCGTGACGGGGCCGAATCCGCAGATAGCGGCTAAATTGGCTAACGCGATTGGATATGAAACAATCAATTTTACTCGCAATTTTAACCAGGTGATAAACATCGACTTTCTTGATACAGCCACCCCACCTACCGTTCCATCCAGCCCGCAGCCATTACGGGACGCCAGCTTAGCGGTGTTGCTCGGAGTGATCGTTGGAGCAGCCCTGACCATTCTTAGCGAACAACTTCGTATTTCATTAGAAGCTTTCCGGCAAGGACTTCATTTGGATAATGTGACTGGAATTTATAACAGTAAGTATTTCCCGACTTTAGTTGAGGATAGGCTGGCCAAGAATCCCAAAGGCGTGCTTTCGGTTGGAATTGTAGAACTGAGTGGCCTCCGAGATATTATTGATACTTTTCCAGCTACCAGTCTGCAGAGGATATTTCAACGAGTGACAGAAACCCTTCGTAAAGAGTTACGAGGCAATGATGTTATCGGTCGTTGGAATGATTATAGTTTCATTGTTATGCTGCCTAATACATCGGGTGTAGCTGCAAGCGGAATTTTTGAACGTATCTATCAGGCGCTGACCGAGCCGGTTGATTTGAGTCAAATCGGCGTGAAGGTTGATGTTGATGCCCATATCGGTGGTGCTGAATACGGGAATAGTATTTCTGCATCTGAATTATTTCAAAAAGCAAATAACGCTTTAGAGCAAGCCCGCAGGGATAGTGAAAACCCTGTTTATGTATGGGAGATGAAAAATCCGTTTTGGGCGCAGAAGAATCCCATTGAGAATTGATTTGGATTTATTGATATGTGTAGCAAAGAAAGGAAGACATATGCATAAGAAAGTTTTTGCCAGCCTGTCGTTGGTTTTTGTTCTATCAATAAGCTTGATAATGGGTATGGCGATTTCTGCCAATGCACAGGCGCTTGCTCCAACCCCAGTACCGACTGCTACTCAGCAACTTCCAGTCCAGCCATCCAATCCAAATGTTGTTACTTTCTCCATGCTTGGTCGAAACGAGATACAGCTTATTGGACCGTTGGCCGCGACAACTTTTTCGTTTTCCTTGCCTGCGGATTGGAAATTATCAGCGGGCGCTCAACTTAATCTGGCAATGGCAGTTTCTTTCAACGTAATCGGTCAGGTTCAATCTGCTTCTTCTACGCCTGTTGCGAATTCGTTGGCAGCCGCTGGAGGAACGCTTTCGGTTTCGTTCAACAATGTATTATTGGGTGTCTTGCAACTGAACCAGCTTGGCGAAGTTCAAGGAACTTTGCCGATACCGGTTAATGCCCTTATCTCATCCCAAGCTAATGGTCGCATGGACATTCGTTTTGTTCTTGACAGTCGTTATGCTTGTAATGTTAATCAGCAGATGGTTGTAACTATCCATACGAGCTCTCAATTTTTATTACCGCATGATTCGGTTGCTCTTTCGACAAGTCTGGCGAATTTTCCTCAGCCGATTTATCAAGGATCGTTTGCTCCAGATTCAGCTCTGATAGTCATCCCGGATCAACCATCATCCGCTGATTTGCAGGAAGCCATGACGGTTGCGGCTGGATTAGGTAATTTAAGCGGCAATAAATTAGAATTGGATATAGCCACAGTAAGTCAACTTACTTCAGATCAAAAATTAGCCAATCATTTAATTTTTGTTGGTAAAGCGGCTTCGCTGCCAACTTTGCAACAGCTGCAGCTTCCTGTACCTTTCAACGCGGGTCAGTTTCAAGTTGCTGGAGGTAGTCAGGATGATGGTGTGATCGAGATGATTAACTCTCCCTGGAGCGCAAATCATATAATTCTTGTAGTATCTGGGGATACCGATCAAGGGGCGTTAAAAGCGGCGCAAGCAGTTACAACAGGCAATCTGCTTTCTAATCATTTTCCAAATGTCTCCATTGTCCAGGATATTCAAAGCGCGCCCCCATCTCCAATGCCGGTGGACCAAACTCTAACAGAAATGGGCTATTCTCGCAGTTTATTCGCTAATATCGGTGTGGATACAGTTTCCTATCAATTCTATATTCCGCCAGGATGGACTATCGCTTCAGACGCTCATTTTGACTTGATTTTTGGTAATTCGGAATTACTCAATTATGACCGTTCAGGGATTGTTGTGGCGGTTAATAATATACCTATCGGAAGCGTGCGTTTGAGCGATGCCACAGCGGCGCAAGCGACCAATAAAGTCGGAATTTCTATTCCTACTTCAGCGGTGTTGCCAGGTTATAACACCTTGACTGTGAACGTTAACCTCATCCCTATTGATGACTGCACTCCTCCCAACCTTCAGGGTCTGTGGATACAGATCTGGCCTGAGTCGAATCTTCACTTACCCCTTAATCAAGCCCAATTGTTAAATCCGGTTTCTGACTTGAATCTAGCCGCTTATCCTGCGCCTTTCATATATGACCCGAAGCTTGCCAACACCGCTTTGGTGTTACCGCATAATGATTTAGCCTCCTGGCGGGAGGCATTGCAGATTGCAGCTTATTTGGGGCAGAGCGCAAATGGAACACTGAGCGCGTTGTCGGTATATTATGGCGATCAAATACCTGAAACAGATCGGGCAAAATATAATCTTTTAGTGATTGGTCTTCCAAGCCAATCGCAGATCATAAGTGAGATGAATAGTTCTCTGCCAGTACCGTTTTCCAGCGGAGATAACTTATCAACAATAAACAGTTCGCAAGTTGTTTATCGCATCTCGCCTGATTCGCCTTTAGGTTATCTCGAAATAATGCCCTCTCCGTGGAATCCGAATAATATTGTTCTGGCGGCTCTCGGAAACACACCCAAAGGAGTGAGTTGGGCAACATCAGCGCTTATTGATCCGACTCTTCGTTCGAGTTTAGCCGGTAATTTTGATGTTATTAATAACCGCCAGATATTGACGATTGACACGCGCATATCATCGGTTACTTCCGCGACAAGCGTTCCTACCTTATTGCCTGGAGTGCAAGCTTTAGTACCGGGAACGGGAGTTCCCACTGCTTCACCTTCTCGGCCAAGTTGGATACTCCCATTAATAGTAGTTTTAGTTGTTCTGATTATTTTGATTTTGATATTTGTAGTGGTAGGGAGTCGGCTGCGCGACCGCATGCATAGGCCCCACAAGAACGGTTGAAACTTGAATCTAGAATGATTAATTTTTGGATAATGACGGAATAATTATTTGGCAATTCTCAGGAGATTGAGATGCTCTCAAAGGATATCATACATGCAAAGTGAAACGGATGTAATTCGCCGATATGACCGAGATATGGTAGATCTGATAGAAAAGGATCGCAGCGGTTATTACATTGCCAAACGCATCATAGATATCGTTGCGGCGTTTATTTTGCTGGTGATCTTTCTGCCTTTGATGTCCCTGATTGCTTTGGCGATCAAGTTATACTCGTCTGGGCCTATATTCTTTATACAAGAACGGGTTGGTTCTAAAAGACAATCCCGCGGCAAGAATACATATTGGAGAAAAGTCGCTTTTCCTTGTTGTAAATTTCGAACCATGCATCAGAATGCCGACTCTTCAGTTCATCAAGCCTATATAAAAGCCTTGATCGACAATGATCAAGAACAAATCCAGGTTTTACAGGGCGATACGTCCAGTGTTCATAAACTTGTGAATGATTCGAGAATTACTCGTCCGGGTAAACTGTCACGGAAATTGAGTCTTGATGAGCTTCCTCAGCTTTTTAATGTACTGCGCGGCGATATGAGTTTGGTCGGTCCCAGACCAGCTATTCCTTACGAAGTGGAGATGTATAAACCCTGGCATTTGCAGCGCTTGGAGGCTCAACCGGGTGTTACCGGATTACAACAAGTCACCTCGCGATCGGTTGCTGATTTTGATGAACAGGTGCGATTGGATATTGAATACATCAATCACCAGTCCTTGTGGCTTGATATCAAGATTATTCTAAAGACCCCGTTGGTTATCCTCTCTACGCGAGGCGCGGGTTAATAAGAAATTATGGAGGAGGACTTTTTGTGGATACAATAAAAGTGGGTGTAATTGGTTATGGATATTGGGGACCAAACCTGGCTCGGAATTTTTACGAACTTCCCTCGTCTCAACTGGTCGCGATTGCTGATTTAAGGGAAGATCAATTGAAGCGCGCCAAATCCAGATATCCTGGAGTGATTCTGGTATCCGATTATCAGGAGCTTTTCAAAATGGGTTTGGATGCGGTGGTCGTCTCTACCCCGCCCAAAACGCATTATAAAGTCGCCAAAGACTGTTTGCTAAATGGTTTGCACGTTTTGATTGAGAAGCCGATTACACAGAATAGCCGCGATGCAGAGGAACTAGTTCAAATTGCAGATGACAGGAAATTGACTCTTATGGTCGGTCATACATTTGAATACAACTCCGCGGTTGTGGCGATGAAGAAATATATCGAAAGCAAAGAGTTGGGCGATCTTTATTATATTGATACTGCCCGATTAAATCTTGGTTTGTTTCAGCGTGACTCAAATGTGCTTTGGGACCTTGCTCCACATGATTTATCGATTCTGCTTTATCTTCTCGGGGAAAATCCAATCTCAGTAAGTGCTCAAGGAATGCCATGTGTTATTCCGGGCATTTATGATGTGGCTTACTTGAGCTTGATCTTTCCGCATAATTTGACGGCTTATGTTCATGTAAGCTGGCTGGATCCATGCAAGGTGCGCCGAGTTACTGTTGTTGGAAGCAAGAAAATGGCCGTTTACAACGATATGGAGGCAGAGGGAAAGATCAAGATCTACGATAAGGGCATTGAAGCACCGGACGATACAAACGGCTTCGGTGAATTTCAATACAATTATCGTTCAGGAGATATTACTATTCCGAAAATCCATTTTGTTGAGCCTCTCCTTCAGGAATGNNAATGTAGACATTTTGTGGAGAGTATTATTAATCATACCGAGCCTATCAGCTGCGGCCGAGACGGTTTGCGTGTCGTTAAAATACTTGAAGCGGCTCAACGTTCCATGACCAAAAGCGCCACACATGAGTTGATCCCATGGTAAACGCTGAATTTTCCCGAATTGCACCTGATGTCAAACTTGGCAAGAATGTAAAAATCTATGCCTTTGTCAATTTATATGGCTGTGAGATTGGCGATGACAGCCGAGTAGGTACGTTTGTAGAAATCCAAAAAGGAGCTCGAATCGGAAAGCGGGTAAAAGTTTCCAGTCATTCTTTCATCTGTGAGGGCGTCACGATTGAAGATGAAGTTTTTATTGGCCATGGCGTCATGTTCATTAATGACAAATATCCTCGAGCCACCACAACCGATGGACAACTTCAAACAGATGCGGATTGGGTGTGCACACCCACATTAATTAAACGCAGAGCCTCTTTAGGAAGCAATGCCACTGTTTTGTGTGGTGTAACAATTGGAGAAGGCGCGATTGTAGGGGCAGGAAGCGTGGTCACTCACAATGTTCCGGATGGAGCGGTGGTTGCTGGAAATCCAGCTCACATCCTTCGAATAAATAAAGAAGCATAGGAGAATGGAATGAACATTCAATTTGTTGATCTGCATAAGCAGTATGAACCCCTAAAAGAGGAGATTCTTTCGGGGATCGAAAAAGTTCTTGACGGAATGCATTTGTTCTTGGGGGAAAATGTTCAGGCGTTGGAAAAAGAGTTTGCCCAGTTCTGTGGCGCAACGCATGGCATCGGCGTCAGTGATGGAACCGCATCGCTGAATATTATTTTGCGCGCCATGGGGATTGGTCCCGGAGATGAAGTAATTACAGTATCGCATACTTTTATTGCAACAGCAGAAGCTATTCTTCTGACTGGCGCCAAGCCGGTTTTCGTGGACATTGATCCGATCACTTATTTAATGGATGTGTCCCAAGTCGAAAAAAAAATTACCGCACACACAAAAGCAATTTTGCACGTTCATCTTTATGGACAGACTGTAGATATGGATCCTTTATTGGATATTGCAAAACGGCATGGGTTGCGTGTTGTGGAAGATGCTTGTCAGGCGCATGGCGCTGAGTATAAAGGGCGTAAAGCTGGCGCGATTGGAGACGCGGGCGGGTTTAGTTTTTATTACTCGAAAAACCTTGGCGGCTATGGAGAGGGCGGCTTCATAACCACAAACGATTCTGAACTTGCAGATAAGATTCGAAAAATCCGCGATCATGGCTCTGGGATTCGTTATCATCACGATCTGGTCGGTTTTAACGGGCGTTTGGAAGAGATTCAAGCGGTGGTTTTGCGGGCAAAATTGCCTCATCTCGCGGAGTGGAACGCAAGGCGGCGCGAACATGCCCGGCTGTACAGCGAATTATTAAGGGGCACTCCTGCAATCACTCCGGGAGAAAGTAGCGGAAATGTCCCTGTTTATCACTTATATGTTATTCGAGTCCCGAAACGCGATGAGCTTCAGGCGTTTCTTAAGGAACGTGGAATTTTTACAGGCATTCATTATCCTATTCCTATCCACTTGCAAAGGGCAGTGGATTTCCTCGGATATAAAAAAGGTGTTATGCCGGTTACTGAAAATGTAGTTTCGCAGATTCTATCTTTGCCGATGTACGCCGAAATCTGTGATGAAGAAATTAAGCATGTAGCGGATTCGATCAAAGCCTTTTTTGAATTGTCCTGAAGAAGTACCGGTAAACGTTGCGAGGAGAGAAAAGAGAGATCGAATGGACTATCCATTTAACAGACGAGCATTATTCTCGTTGCAAGCCATCGTAATTTGCGTAGTCGGCGCGCTTTTAGGCTTGCTTTGCGTATGGCTACCCTCGTACTTTCTGATTATTGGATTGGGCACGATCGTTTACATAGTGGTGGTTTGGTTATGGCCCGAGTTTGCCCTCTTAGGGTTGCTGCTGTTGCTCGCCACAGTTTTCGATGAGAATTCATTGCCCAGTATTTCAATTGGCGTTGGTCACCTAATCGTGTCGGATTTTCTCTTGTTCATTCCCATTGTTATCCTTCTCCTGCGTACTTGGGTCGAACCAGGCGTCTCTATTAATCATACCCCGCTGGATTTTCCGCTTTTGGCATTTTACTGTGTTGCATTGTTCTCCACCATATCGGCCATTGTTCATGGAACTGTAACCTTTAATCAGAGCTTAAGCGAGGTGAGGGTTGTCAATTTATACTTGACTTTCTTCATCGTAACGAATCTGGTCCGCGATGAAAAGCATTTGCGTAGATTGTTAAATGGCATCTTGGTGCTTTCGATCTTTGTAGCCTTGATGATGATCCTTCAATATTTTTTGGGGAATATCACTCAAATACTTCCGGGACGGGTGGAAACTTTGTTTACTGGCAATACAGGCGCCCCAGGCGTCACTCGCATACTTCCACCTGGCCAATCATTGGTGCTGGTGGCATTAATTACCATTCCTCTCCTTTTGATCTTTGACAAGACTCCGTCCAAATATATTTTTAGGTTTTTTCTGCTGTTCATTGTGGCTATTGCAGTAATTCTAACTTTCAATCGGAGTTTTTGGGTTGCTCTGGCAATTGCTCTGTTCCTGGCAGTTTTTTTAGTTTCGATCCCTGAAAAAATAAGGTTTGTCAATATAGCAATTTGGACAGCGGTGATTTTGATTATGATTCTAGTTCCAGTTCTCAGTTTCGCGGGCAGCCAAGCTCAGGCTTTTGTGGATGGCTTTGCGACAAGATTTAGCACCTTGCTTGATCCCAATACCCTTAATGAAGGGAGTCTCCAGTATCGCGTTGTGGAGACGCAATATGCGCTTCCACAGATCGCTGCGCATCCGCTGATCGGGTTAGGTCTCGGAGCGGATTATCGGCCTTGGGACAGCCGCATCGATTTTGGCTCATTAACCTATGACAAATTTGCCTATATTCACGATGGACATTTATGGACGATACTGAAGACTGGCTTGGTTGGTTATTTGTTTTTTATCATATTCCTGTTTCTCTTTTTGCAGCGTAGTTTAAGGTATTGGAGACAAATCCATGACCCATTCCAAAAGGCGATTGTACTTTCATTTGCCATTGCGGTGATTGGTATTTTGCCTGCAACTGTTGTCGATCCAATTTTTGCCGAAACTTATTGGACTCCATTGCTGGGAATTATGATGGGAGTCAATGAAGTTATATTTCGACTCAATCGGGAACAGAATGCGGTTTTATCGGAGAGCGTTAATTGAATCAAGAAAAAGGCCCCTCTTCCGCGCATTTTGTATCCAGCACTATTTCGCTCAGCACATTCAATTTTGTAACGATGGCCCTGGGGCTGGCAGGCACGATCATCTTAACGCGCCATCTTTCGACTGAGGATTATGGATTTTATGTTTTTATCTTAGTGCTGGTATCATTTATCGATCAAATCAGTACTTTGGGTCTGGAGATGTCGATACAGAAATTTATTGCAGGGGCAAAAGACGAATCAACCAAGGAACAATTTTTCAGCACAGGGGTTGTTATGAGAGTAGCCGCCATTCTGTTGGCAAGTTTGGTGGCCTGGTTCGGCAGGCCTCTGCTAGAGATGCTGTTCGGCAAGTCTCTATTACCCAGTCTGTTAATTTATCTCCCTTTAATATATGCCTTGGACAGCTTTCAATCCTATTTACAATCGGTACTACAAGGATGCTTTCGTTTCTCTGCGGTTGGGATGATTAATCTTATCACTAGCGTAGTGTATTTTATTATTTTGCTTGCATTGGTTTATGGAGTTAATGGCAATGTTACTTGGATCCTTCTGGCAAAGGCTTTCACATCCCTTATCGCAATCATTTTGGCATTTGTTCTTATTCCTATAAAAAAGAAGTTTTCTTTTCAACCCCAGGTTTTTAAGGAGCTGATTAAATTTGGATCTCCGCTGCAAGTCAACGATATTCTGACTTTTTTTTTCCAGCGAATCGATAGTGTCGTTGTCGCTGCATTCCTCGGTCCTGCCGATTTAGCTCTCTACGAGGTTGCTCGCAAGATTCCGGATAATCTACGGGGGCTTTACAACCCTTTCATCTCTGTCTACTTCCCCTTTATTTCAAAACGATATGATTTAGACAGCCGGGAGCATGCAAGTGATCTCCTCAACGATGCAGTGCGCTTTGTGGCTTTTGTAACTCTTTTGGGCACAGCAATTGCCATATTATTTGGTCAGGCGATCATCCAATTTCTGTTTTCAGGGAAATACGTGTCTAGCGCGCCGATATTTGCGTTGCTTATGTTCAACCTGAGCATCTCACTGATTAGCAATGTGATGGGAACCACGCTGGTGGGTGTTGGAGATCCCCAGAAGCCCATGATTATTAATAGTTTCAACGCTGTGATAAGCTGGCTGGCTTGCGTCCTACTTATCCCTGTATATGCGCTCCTGGGTGCCGCCGCCGGCAATACTCTTGGAACAATGGTTGCATATCCCTTGAATCGATTCTTTCTGCGAAGAAAAATTAATCTGAAGGATGCCGCTCATCTGAAGCCGATTGCTCTTTTTTGTTTCTGGGGAATTCTGGTGTACTGGGTCAGGCCGGATTCGCTCCTAATGAAAATAAGCCTTCTGGCAGTCTTTCTGCTGGCTAGTGTTCTTCTGTCGATAGTCACCCGTGATGATATAGCTCGCTTAGTGAACGGATCTGGAATCAACGCGTGGCGGCCCTTTCAAGAATTGAAGATATGGATTACAAAGCGATGAGAATATTGATCATTACGAATCTATATCCGCCACAATTCTTGGGAGGATATGAGCTACGATGTAAAGAAACTGCTGTCGAGTTAGCACAGCGGGGAAACGATGTTTTCGTCTTATCCAGTAAGTGGGAGCGCGGAGCGTCTTTTACCGAAGACAATGTTTATAGAAGGCTGCTAATCGATTCGTCCGACGAAGTTCCCAGTTCAAATATTGACAACTCATGGTATTGGCGTCAAAGA
>PLNY01000339.1 GCA_003141915.1 Anaerolineae bacterium
TATGGCTGAAGGAAATCCTGAATCTGCTCGATGGCATTGGTATCGCTTCGGGAGGATAAACCCACATAAATCTGTTTGCCAACGCGCAGAATATCCCCGCCATCCACACGTGCGGGAGCTTGGATAGTAAACAATTTGCGATAGGGAGCCAAAACTTTGGCAATGGATTCCGTTTCAGGTTTGCGAGAGTCCGCTCCGGGCCGGAGAATGATCGCACATTCATCCAGCACCAGCGCAGTATCTTCGACAAAAACCGAATCGGCCAGGGTCGGCTCCTCGGGCAAGGATAAAACTGCCAGGCCAAGATGCTTCAGGGCGGTTTCATATTCCGCATGTTGAGCACGCGCCCGCTCAATATCAATCGGCGTGCGCTCGAGATGTGTAAGCTCACAATCGATGATGGAACGACTAACTTCGCGCGTGATGGCGATCAAATTTATACTCCCCAGAAGCCGTGTCGAACCGGTCTCACATCAGCAGATGTGACAAAGGCTTCTGTATCCACTTCATGCACCACGCGTTCGACATTCGGCACATCTTTGCGAAGCACGCTGGCATTCAACAGGTGCACCATGCCATCTTTACCGCGCGCAGGCACCTCGGTGACGGCAAAACCAGCGTCGCGCAAGGCTTGTGCCAGCGCCACACCGCGCGTTGAACTGACAATGCTCATTTGAATGTGTCCGATGGCGAGGCGCTCTTCGATCAACATGCCGACCACATTGCCGGTGGCAAACCCGGCTGCATAGCCGAGGATCGTCAATGGATTACCCAAGTTGGAGAGCACGCGCGTAATGGCCACGATGTAAATCGCCGCCTCAAAGAAACCAAGCGTCCAGGCGATGCCTTTGCGTCCGCGCACCACAAACAACATGCGCAATGTATCGAGCGACATGTCGGTGACGCGCAGACAGAAGATCATCAGCATGATCAGCCAGGCGGAGGGGGAGAAAAGAAAGGAAAACATGGTTATTGCAATGCGGGAACATAAAACCGTTCCACATATTCCTTCACCATGCGCCGCGTGCTGAATTGCGGAATGACGGTTTGCATGGAATCTTTCATGCGCGCAATCCATTCATGCGGGAGTTCCTTCGGATCATGGTCATAATACAGCGGAATGATTTCATTCTCCAGAGTGGCATATAAACTCTGCGCGTCTTCATGATCCTGAGCCTCCTGCGCATCCATAACTTTATCTTCCCCGATTGACCAGCCATTCTTACCGTTGAAGGCCTCGCGCCACCAGCCATCCAGCACGGAAAAATTCAACGCGCCATTGAGCGCGGCTTTCATGCCGGATGTGCCGCTCGCTTCCATCGGACGGCGAGGCGTATTCATCCAAACATCCACGCCCTGCACGAGATAGCGCGACAGGTTCATGTCGTAATCTTCGAGGAAGACCAGTCGTCCGCTGGTTTCCGCGCGCTTGACCTGACGATACACTTGTTGAATGAGTTGTTTGCCCGCTTCATCGGAAGGATGCGCCTTGCCAGCAAAAATAATTTGAACCGGCATATTCGGATGATTGATGATATTGAGCAGCAGGTCCACATCTGATAACACAAGACCCGCGCGTTTATAGGTTGCGAAGCGGCGCGCAAAACCAATCGTCAAGGCGTAGGGATTGATCATCACGCCCGAAGAAACAACCTGAACCGGATGATACCCTCCCGCCTTCCAGCGGTCCCGGACGCGCTCGCGCATGTAGAAAGCGAGTTTGCGCTTGAGGTGCAAATGCACCTCCCATAAAGCGGCATCGGGAATCTGATTCAGCTTTGTCCATAGGTCGGGGTCATCGAGGCGATCCATCCAATCCATGCCGAAATGCAAACCGAACAAAATCCGCAGACGGCTCGCCATCCAGTTGGCGGTGTGAACGCCGTTGGTTACATAGCTGATCGGTACTTCATCTTCATCGTGATCGGGCCACAGAAAATGCCACATTGAGCGCGCCACGCGCCCATGCAATTCAGAAACGCCGTTGCGGCCTGCCGCGTTCCGCAAAGCCAGCACGCCCATGCTGAAGGTTTCTCCGGATGGAACGTGATGACGCGCAATATCAAAGAATTGTTCGCGGCTGATGTTAAGCTGCGGCCACAATGCGGAAAAATATTTGTCGATCAGCCACAGTGGGAATTCATCGTTGCCTGCCGCCACCGGTGTGTGCGTGGTAAAGATGTTCTGTCCACGCGTTTTTTCCAGAGCCAGCTCAAACGTGTGACCCGCCGCCACGAGTTCACGCGCCCGCTCGATGGTCAGGAAAGCGGCGTGGCCTTCGTTCATATGCCAAACCGATGGGTTGTATCCAAGCGCGCGCAACATGCGGACGCCGCCCACGCCCAAAACAATTTCCTGCATCACACGCAAGTCAAGGTCGGCCCAATAAAGGCGCGCCGTTAAATTTTTGTCGAATTCCGAATTGGAATCAATGTTTGAATCGAGCAGGTAAAGCGGAATGCGTCCCACGCGGATTTCCCATAAACCCAGTGTGACGTTTCGCTCAGGAAATTCTATGTCCACCGTCATGCGAGTTCCGTCATCCGCCAAGACTTGTATTGCAGGCAGATCGGCAAAATCAAGTTCGTTGTTGATGGCTTCCTGCCAGCCGTCTTCGCTGATGCGTTGGGTGAAAAATCCCTGCCCGTACATCAGACCCACGCCGACCAATGGCAGGCCCAAATCCGACGCTTCCTTCAAATGATCGCCGGCCAGCACACCGAGGCCGCCTGAATAAATGGGGAGCGTTTCGTGCAAGCCATATTCCATCGAGAAATATGCAATGGGAAGATTGGTCAATTCGGGATGAGCGCGCTCCGCCCATGTTGCTGTCTGTGACATGTACGCGTCGAAGCTGGCAAAGACGCGGTCGTACAGCGCGAGATATTCTTTATCATCCGCCAGCTGATTGAGCCGCGGCCGGCCAATCTCGCGCAGAAGCTGAATCGGATTGTGGCCGAGACTCTCCCACAGATCGTAATCGAGCCGTCTAAATACGCGCACGGCTTCCGGCTGCCAAGTCCACCATAAATTGTAGGCAAGTTCGCCGAGCCGATTGATGCGCCTGGGCAGATCAAAATGGTTGGGTAATTTGGAACGGAATGTAGTCATAGCGGCAGAATCATACCACAAGCTTTTGTACTACAATAAAGCCATGCCCACCGTTCAACTTTTCATCACGTCCCTTGTGGATAGTTTCTTTCCCGAAGTGGGCGAAGCGATGGTCAGCGTGCTTCGCCGCGCTGGAGTGGATGTGGATTTTCCGCGCGATCAAACCTGCTGTGGACAACCGACGTTCAACGCCGGACTGCGAGCGGAGGCGCGACCCATCGCGGAACACACCATCCGAGTCTTTGAAGCCGTTAAAGGTGACATCGTCATTCCTTCCGGTTCGTGCGCGCACATGATTCGTCACAACTACGAAGAATTATTCAGCGATGATCCGTTTTGGCTTCCGCGCGCCAAAGCGCTGGCGGCGCGAACATTTGAATTCACGGAATATCTTGTGGATGTTTTGGGTATCACTAATTTTGGTGCGCACTGGGACGGCCCATTGACGTATCATCCAACCTGTCACTTGCATCGCGGCCTCGGCATTGATCGACAGCCGCGCGAATTGTTGACGAATATCAAAGGCGCAGAGATTCGCGAATTACCCGAAGCTCAGGATTGTTGTGGCTTTGGCGGAATCTTTTCCGTAGAGCATCCTGAACTATCTGCTGAAATGTTGAAACGCAAAATCAAGAATCTTGAGGCAACGCAATCGCCGACTTTGGTTGTGTGCGATGCGGGTTGCTTGATGCACATCCAGGGCGGATTGCATCGCAACAAGATGAACCAAAAAGTTATGCACATCGCGGAAATTCTTGCCAAAGTTTAATCCATGACTCCCACTCAATTCAAATCACGCATCCGCAAATCCATTGCAAACGAATCCCTGCAAATTGCGTTGGACAACAACACCCAACGACGTTTGAAGGCACGCACAACGGCGTTTGAGTCTTTGCCTGATTGGCGCGAGCGGCGCCAGCGGGCTCATGCCATCCGCGCGGATGTTATCGATCATCTTGATGAATATCTCGATAAATTCATCGCGAAGGTTGGACAGAATGGAATCGTTGTCCATCGCGCTGCGAACGCGGCGGAAGCAACAAAAATTGTTTTGGAAATCTCGAAAAATTCACCACAGAATCACGGAGAACATGGAGAAAACCAAAAAGAAATCGGCGTTAATCCGCATTCGTCCGCGTCCCATATTTTGATCGCCAAATCAAAAAGCATGGTCTCGGAAGAGATCGAACTCAATCACGCGCTCGAGGCGGCAGGGCATCGCGTGGTCGAGACCGATCTCGGTGAATACATCGTTCAATTGCGCGGTGAAAAACCCGCGCATATTATCACGCCTGCGGTTCACCTGCGCCGACACGAAGTAGGGAAACTTTTTCAAGAGAAACTTGGCATTCCCTATACCGAAGATATTCCCACGCTCACCAACACGGCTCGCAAAGTTTTACGCGAAGTTTTTCTCGCGGCGGATGTTGGCATCACCGGCGTCAACTTCGGCGTGGCGGAAACAGGAACGCTGTGCATCGTCACGAATGAAGGCAACGGGCGCATGGTCACGACCCTGCCGCCGATTCATATTGCATTGATGGGCATGGAACGAATCATTCCGAATCTTAACGATCTGGCTTTGATGCTTTCATTATTGCCGCGTTCCGCGACGGGACAAAAATTGAGTGTTTACACACAACTGATTCATTCGCCTCGCCGCGCGGACGAANNCTGATTCATTCGCCTCGCCGCACCGACGAAATGGATGGCGCGCGCGAAAGGCACCTCATCATCATTGACAACGGCCGCTCGCGTCTGCAAAATTCGCCATTGCGGGAAGCCCTGTATTGTATTCGGTGCGGCGCGTGTTTGAACGCCTGCCCGGTCTTTCGTGAATTGAGCGGACATGCTTACGTCGGAGTTGATGGTTCCATCGCGCCCTATCCGGGTCCGATCGGTTCCATCGTTTCGCCAGGTTTATTAGGGTTGGAACAATTCGGACATTTGGCTCAAGCGTCATCGTTGTGCGGAGCATGTAAAGATATTTGTCCTGTTGACATTGATTTGCCAAAGTTGCTGACAAGAGTAAGAGCGGGAATGAATTCAGTCGGCAGCCGAGAGTCTACAGCAGACACAGGCGTGGGACTTTCGCCAACCTCTAAATTTGGATTGAAGGTGTATACCCGCATTGCGAGCGTCCCGCGTCTGTATGTTATTTCACAAAAATTCGCGGCGTTCGGATCGCATATCCTTTCTCCGTTTTCGCAGTGGATGTGGATTCCCGCATTTACCGGCTGGGGATACAGCAAGGATTTTCCGCGCTTTGCGGCGATGAGTTTCAGAGAGAGATTTCACCACACCGTTCGTGCCGCCGTAGGTGGCCTGTGTGCCACGAACAACGGCGGCACGCCGGTGCGAGACGGCANNTGCGTCCGAAGACTCAAACATAAATTTAGTCGAAAGGTTTTCGCAGGAGCTGGAGGCAGTCGGAGGTCATGCTTATCCTGTAAAGCAGGATGAATTGCCGGAAAGGCTGGCAGGGTTTTTAAAGGAGCATGATATCAACGCCGCGATGATGTGGGATTCGATTCCAGGGCTGGACGAATCTGATTTAACGGAAGCCGGTATCAGAGTGGAAAGAGGCGCCGATCCAAATGTAAGAGTCGGCATCACAGGCGCGCTATCCGCGATTGCAGAAACGGGAACACTGGCGATTCCATCCAGAAAGAGTCAGCCATTGAGTACTTCACTGCTCGCTGAAATTCACGTCGCGATTATTTCTTCATCGCAAATTGTTTGGTCATTAGATGAAGCATTAAAAAACAATCAAGTGCGAAATGCTTCAGCTACCGCGTTGGTCACCGGGCCTTCGCGCACCGCAGATATCGAAATGACGTTGACCATCGGCGTGCATGGGCCAAAGGAGCTGCATGTTTTCATATTACAATCGGGGAAAAACTTTTAAGAGAAAAAATGGAAAATAGAAACAACCTGGTTTTTCTTGGCTTCCTTTGCGCGCTTTCCATCGGGGGAGCCGCGCTGGTGTATCAAGCAACAGCGCGCATCGGGCCGGGAGTGGCCGGCGATGGAACGATGTATCTTTCGGTTGCGGCCAACTTATTGAAGGGACGAGGATTTATTGACCTTTATGGAAATGCGCTGCTTCAATGGCCGCCGCTTTATCCGGCTTTGATTGCGTTCATCAGCCGGTTGACCGGCGCAGATATATTGGTCGCGGCCCGCTACATCAATATCGTCACGTTCGGGCTGATCGTTTTTATCTCCGGTATCCTGCTTAAAAAAATGTATCCCGATAGAATGCTGTTTGCATACATCGTCAGCGCGGTCACTGCCACCTCGCTGGGGCTGCTGGATACCTGTTCCAGCATATTATCCGACCCGGTATTTTTACTTTTCGTTGTTTTATTCCTTTTGGCAATTCAGTCCTTCATTGCCGATCCAAAGCCCATGCATCTTTTTGAGATGGGCTTTATTGCTTTTATGGCCTCGATGGAAAGATATGCGGGATTGGCTCTGGTTTTAACCGGCGCGGTCTTTTTGATCCGCTTTTATTGGAAGGATCGCGCTCACGGGTTGTTCAAGTCGGCGCTGTTTTCGCTTTCCGGTCTGCCGGTCGTTTTATGGGGAATCTTCCACAACTATCCGGTGAGCGGAAGGCTGTTCGGATCCTACTACCCTGCCAACATCCCGGGTAATTCCTACATAACCGTTCAAAAAATACTTTATTGGTTTTTCCCTTATGCAGTGATCAAGATTGCGACCCCATTTGGCTTATTGATCGCGATTGTCCTTGTCCTGGTTTTGCTGAACCGGTCATCGAATTGGAAAAGATGGTTCCAGAGACTCGTCAGCCAGTCCAATTTCGCAAACTCGATCCTGATCGTTGTCTACCTCGGCGTGCTGATCTTTTATTCAAGTTATGTGGAAACCAACGATTTGGGTTTTCAGCGATTCCATATCATTCTGCTCATCCCTTTAATGATCGTCTTCTTCATCACATATGACGAACTCATTCCACCGCATGGGAAAACATCCGCAACAAGAATCAAAGATGGAATATTGATTTTCGTATTCATGATTTGGTTGATCTATCCGTTGTCAGCAATTCAAGCTTATGAACAGGGCATCCAGGTCAGTGGAGAAATCGAAAATAACAGTTTCAATTTTGCGAACATCAGAGAGTCCGATTTTTTAAAGGCGGCAGAGAACCTATCTGCCAGCCAGCAGATTTACAGCAACTATGAACCTGCCGCCTGGTTTTACCTGCGTCGGGACATCTTAAGCATCCCCAGAGTAGATCCGAAAAGCAGGCAATTCAATTCCGACAGTCTGGCAAAATTCCGGGATTTGATCCATTCTTCCGGGGGAGGCTATCTGGTCTGGTTCGCGACGATCAACTACAGGGATAATATTCCCAGCCTGAATCAACTCAAGCAAACAGTCAAAATGGAACCGGTATTCACAAGCGATGTTGGAGATATTTACCATATTTCGCCTGCCGCGCCATAACCAAGTTGACGATTGAAGGGGTGGATGATACAATCCCGCCTCGATCTGGGCGGTTTCAAACCGCCACAGATCATATCGCCGATATAAGTCAGCGATGCAGATGTTTGTCCCCATCGTCTAGGGGCCCAGGACGAAGCCCTCTCAAGGCTTAAACTGGAGTTCGAATCTCCATGGGGACATCTCGCTTAACCGCCTTTTACGAAGGCGGTTTCGTTTTAAACAAGTTTTACATTTGATGACATGATTTGACCGGGATCATCGCATCGTTAGATAAAAGAAATCGCGGACATTGGGCGTCAGATATAGATGAGGATTGTTGATCATTTGATCCAGCAGACGTTCACCCGTCATCAAAAATCCCTGCGACGCGGCGGGGTCGTTGACAGGTTGATAAACATAAAAGTGGGCATAGAACTGATTGATATCCAACTGCATCGCATTGTAAGCGCCAGCTTGCAGGAAAGCATCAGCTAAAGTTTTTGCCGACGTTCCGTTGCCAACCGCATAGATCAAATAATGCACATCTTGTGTTATTCCGAGGCCGGTGCGCCAGGTAATATCTGTGTTGCCGGTGTAACCCCATGCCCTGCGGTTATCCAGGGAAAGCGCCATGTTGACCTGGCCGTTCTCGATCAGCGGCGGACAATTCTGACGCAGCGCGATCATATCGTTTGACGCATTGATCTCTTTTCCCCATGTTCCAATCTCTACCTGACCCTCGCCATAAATCGCCACAGTTGCCAAACCGGGAAGCGGCGGCAGAAGCGTGAAATCATTGACCATCATTCCATAGCGGCCATGGATTCCCTTGAACCCGCCATTGAATGCCGCGGCTAGAAATGGTTGGTCGCTGGGCGGGATCATTCCCAGGTTTGGAATCGCCTTGGTAATTCCTGAAGGATGCGATGGCTCGATGATGCCCGGCATCATATGTAGTTGGAGTTTGGACAAATCCATGCGGACCAAAGCGACTCCGGCATAGCAACGTTTTGGATCAACCAAAATCAACGCACGCGCCATGGCAGGCGCGCCGTTCACACTCGGACCGTAAGCCTGCCAGCCGATCTGAGGCGAGTCGGCCACGACATGAACTGTCAGTGTTGGTGTGCTGGGTTGAACGGGAGCCGGAGTCGGAGTGGGTTGAGGCGTTGTCGCTGTCGGAGTAGAAACTGGAGAACCGTCCGAACTGGACGATGGAATTTGTTCCGCAGGTTGAGAAAATGTAATCTGAGTCTTCCCGCCATTTATGGTGGAACGAAATTGATTCAACTGATCCTGAAGTTTGAATGAAATGCTTTCCAACAAAGCAACCGGCTGCGGGCCGACAAGGGTCCGCAACCTATCGGCTGTCTCCGCGCCGAAGGCAGGATTGATGGCTGGAACAATTGCCAGGCAGGCAGCCAAGAAACAAAAGCCCAGGACTCCCGCGGCAATGAACCACAACCATATTCGTTTTGAATGAATACGCGCTCGCTGAAAATTTTTTTGAACCGGATTTCTCATTCGTACAGATTCGTTCCTTGCTTGAATTATCTTACTACCATTGGGTGAAAAATAAATGAAGCCGGGAAAAAAGCCAAAAGAGTGTCGCTTGCTTTATAATGGCATGATAAAACGGAGGCAACTATGCTGAAAAAGAACATTGCATTTATCGGTTCGGGCGCCATGGCCGAAGCCATGATCGCTGGACTGATCCGCCAGAAACTGGCGAAACCGGAGGAACTATCCGCCTCAGGCCCACGCCCGGAGCGCGGCGAAGAGCTTAAGAAAAAGTACGGCGTGAATCCATTTACGGATAATAGTCTGGCGGTTCATAACGCGGACGCAGTGGTGCTTTCGGTCAAGCCACAGCGCCTGACTCAAGTGATGAAGACCCTCAAAGGGATTCGTCCGGACGCGCTGGTGCTTTCGATCATTGCCGGCGCAGGCCTCCATAAGATCAGCGCCGGGCTGAAACACAACGCCGTCGTTCGCTCCATGCCGAATACTCCCGCGCAGATCGGAGAAGGCATCACCGTTTGGACGGCATCGTCTGCGGTGACGGAGGCGCAAAAGGAATTGGCGCGCGCAATCCTTTCTGCATTGGGCGAGGAAGTTTTCGTGGAGGATGAAAACTATCTCGATATGGCGACCGCGCTTTCTGGAACCGGGCCCGCCTACGTTTTCCTTTTTATGGAAGCATTGATCGACGCGGGCGTACACATGGGTTTTCCGCGTCGTCTCGCTGAACAGTTGGTGGTCCAAACCCTGCGCGGCTCCATAGAGTATTACCGCAAAGTAGAATACCATCCCGCCAGCTTGCGGAATCAAGTCACATCGCCGGGAGGCACCTCCGCCGAGGCGTTGTATTATTTGGAGAAAGCGGGTTTCCGCACCGCGATTTCCCGCTCGGTTTGGGCGGCGTATCAACGCTCGCTGGAACTGGGAAAAGAGAAACCCATCCATATTCCCGAAGCACATGAGGAAGAAGAA
>PLNY01000430.1 GCA_003141915.1 Anaerolineae bacterium
TTTGTATCTTACTAACGAAGGCTTATTTCTTGCTTACGAAGGTTCGTCTTCATGATACGAAACGGGGGAACTTGCTTACGAAGGTTTGTATCTTACTAACGAAGGCTCGTATCCATGATACGAAGCAGGGGAATTCGATTACGAAGGTTCGTAACTAATATACGAAGGCTGGTATCGTAATCTACCTGTTGCTCATGACGATGGAAGGCATTATTGAACCCCAGCGCATCGCTGACTCTAACTTTGACATGCGGATTGGACTCATAGCGATAAATTCTCCTTCAGTGAAGCATGGCGAATAGCATGATTGATCCTAAAAGTTTTGAATTTAAACGACCTCTTCTTTTGCATCTAAAATCAATCCCTGAACATTTTCTCCCGCCCGCAATTTTTCCCAAGTAAGTTGTAATGATTTTTGATGACGAGATGCCCATTCTAAAATTGCTTTCTCGTAGTGAGTTGGAAAGTGGCCAGCAAGTAACTCTAAATTATCTACTGCATAAGAAGCACTATACTGTTTTCTATACTCAATGTGAAAGTGAGGGCGTTGATGATTATATTCTTGCCGCATTCTTAGTGTTATATCATGAAGGCGAAACAATACAGCTTTAGTAAAAGAATCGCCTGCTTTGGGTTGTGGTTGTGGATCAACAGTTGAAAGAACTAGTTGCAACTCATCTAGGTCTCGCTGGGAAATAGTAGGTTCACCCTCGGCATCTAATCCATTAAGACTTGGGTAAACTTTTTTCTCAAGATCACCTATTTCATTGTTGTCAACTTTGTAACCTGAGAATCTTAACATCCATTGATATAAGAGTCGACGGCGATATGTTGCTTTCATAAATCCTTCCATTTCTTCAGAAGGCACATCAAAATTATTCATAATATTTTTAGAGGGCTACTTTCATTCCTTTTTAATCGCCCTCGGCGAGACTATCCACAGCACCAACAAAATCAATCCGCCGAGAAAGAACGGCACGGGCGCGCCGAGCCATTGAAACAGCGAGCCATAAAACAGCGGCGCAATCGCGTTCGCCGCGCTATAAAACCCAGCGGAGATTCCCAACATGCCGCCCACTTCGTTTTTATCCGCGGACTTTGTGATGAGACTATTCACTGCCGGATGCAGAACGCCTCCGCCCAATGCCGCCGGGAAACTCGCAACCAACAGCCAGATGATTCCCAACCATCCCTTGCTCGCTTCACTCGGCAAACTCACTTTGATGTTTTGTGTTGTGATCTGCATCGCGCTTTGTCCCGCCAAACTCTTCAGCACGTCCGCTTGGTTGTACCACGGAACCGGAATGCTCGGCGTCAACGATGTGCCGATCAAGCCGATGGCTAATGTGGACACTCCGAGAATCACAAGCCAGCGGTCGCCTTTTTGTTTTGACCAGCGACCGATCAATCCGCCTTGCACGATCACGATAAAGACTCCCGCCAACGCAAATAATCCAGCTGTGTCCGTCGCGTCCATGCCGAGACGATTCAATGTGAACAACGAAAAGAGTTGTTCGTAGCCTCCGAATGCAAGTTGATAAAAGAACATAATCAATAATAGATAACCGACAGTTGGACGCGTCAATGCTTGCAACATCGCAGAAAATGTGAACGATGATTTGAGTTTTGTTGCCGATGGCGAATCGTCATGATGAGTTTCATGAAATAAGAATGTGGTCATGAGGATCGATGTCAGCGAGAAGAAAGCCGCGGTCAACGCGACCGCTCGATAGTCCCCGCCCGAAGCGGCGAGCACCACATAGGCGATGATCGGTCCCAGAATGAATCCCACGCCGAACGCCGCGCCGATCAATCCCAATCCCTGTGTGCGATTCCTTTCATCGGTGCTATCGGCGACCGCGGCTTGCGCTGTGGACAAGTTTGCGCCGGAGAGTCCGTCAATGATGCGCGAGAGAAAAAGAATCCATAGCGCGTTGGCAAAGCCGAGCATGATGAAGCCGATGAGCGTTCCGAGCTGGCTGAATAATAAAATCGGTTTGCGCCCGAAGCGATCCGACAATCGTCCGAGGATCGGCGTGCCGATGAATTGCATGGACGGATACGCGGCTTGCAGGATGCCGATGATGAGCGGGTTCGCACCGAAGCGTGCCGCGAACAATGGCATCAATGGAATGATGATGGACAAGCCCATCAAGTCCACCAACACAATCGCGATGATGGGCAGGATGCGTTTGAAATCCAATTTATCGGAAGGGGTTGCGGCTTCAGAAGTTGTCATAACTTTAAAAAGTTTCGGCGCAATGATAGCACAGAAGAAAATCTCGTGTAGAATCAAGTCGTTGAACCGCAAAGATCGCAAAGGAAAAGAATTAAAGAAACCTGGCGCACTTGGCGTGCTTAGCGGTTCAGAAAACAAAAAGAGTCGTTACATGCTTGTTTACGAAACACTGAAACGCGCTTTCGATAGTTTGCGGTTGCAAGATAAACCGGTCATTGCTCATGCCTCGTTGAAATCATTTGGGCAGATTGACGGCGGAGCGCAGTCTCTCTTGCGCGCCGTTCTTGATTCGGTCGGCGCGCTGATGATGCCAACCTTCACATATAAGACGATGATCACGCCCAGTGTCGGGCCCCCAAATAATGGAATCACATACGGCGCGGAAATGGATTTGAATTCGCAAGCTGAAGCGTTCACCCCAAGTATGCCTTGCGACAAATTGATGGGCATCGTTCCGGAGACACTGCGGAACCTGCCTCACGCAAAAAGGACATCCCATCCCATTCAATCGTTCGCGGGAATCCGCGCCGAAAAACTTTTAGCGACGCAAACGATTCAAAATCACCTGGCGCCGATTGCGGCGCTGGCAGAAGCGGATGGATGGGTCTTATTGCTCGGTGTGGATCATACGGTCAACACCAGCATTCATTACGCGGAAAAACTCGCGGGACGAAAACAATTTCTTCGCTGGGCACTGATTCCGAATCGCATCGTGGAATGTCCCGGTTTTCCCGGCGACTCGGCAGGTTTCAATGCCATTGCATCGGAGCTTGTCAATGATACACGGGCAATACAAATCGGAAATACCGTCGTTCAAGCCGTTTCATTGAGAGTATTGTTTGTAAAAGTGATTCGCATCTTAAAAGAAAACCCGCTGGCATTGCTTTGCGAGCGGGACGATTGCGAACGATGCAATGCGGTGCGAGAATCTGTTTTAGGGTGATTATTTTCTTTCAACTACGTGCAGGTTATAACGTTTTCCTTTGAAATAATCCAAAGCAAACTTCGCAACATCTTCAGGTTCATACGGCGCGCAACTGAATACATCGAGATAGATGGCGCAACTGGCTTCGGCAAAATGCGCGGAGATGAGCGAAGTCTCGATCAGTTGCGTCATGCTGAAGCCGTTGACACGCGGATCATCCCCGAAATGAACAACCTGCGTTTCACCGTAGCGCTTCATTTTGATGCGATCACATAACTGCTTGACGAATTCTCGAATCACATCTGCATCTTTCATCAACATCAGATCACATTCGTACAAGTCAATGCATGACGAGAGTCCCCAGTATTGCGGCGAGTTTTCCATATTTCTAAAGATCCTTTTTTTGTACCAATAAGTCTTTAGATGTATATCATTGATTCTGGAATTTGGTAATGTTTTAAGAACTTAAAATCCCCGCTTATGTTTTTTTATTTAATCAGCGCCAAAAACTTTTAACATTTCAACTTTGGCACTCGGCGCAATAAGCTCCACGTTGCGTTGAATTTCCTGCAAATGATTTGCAACCGCTTCTTCACTGATTCCTGATGGCGCGTAGGTTGTAAAAATTACATTGCGCGTTTGAGCCGTGATCTGCGTGCGCTGATCTGGTCCGTAGATGATGCTCGAGATGATTCCTTCGCCGTCACGAATCAGCATGTCACCCGCTTTGGGCGTCTGCGGTTCGCCGCGCAACAAAGTATAAGATTCATTTCCTTGCGCGGCGTCCAATGTCAGCGGAAGATGAAGCGTGTCCAAATCGTTTCCCGCCGTGAGAAGCAGATCATTTATCTCCGCCATAAACATGGCTTCGACCAACGCCGCAACGCTGGGAATGGATTTGCCCTTGAAGAGAATCGACTCGAGTTGAAGCTGGACGTGATATGTTTTTTTGAACTGCCGATAATACGCATCGTAGGCTTGTAGAATTGGATGGCTCAACAGCGCGAGGCGATCCTGACCTGCAAAGCGCGCACGCATTTCTTCTTCAAGCGCGGACTTACGTTTTTCCAACTCGGCATGATGCGGCGGATTGATTACCTCGCGCATGACGAGTACACCCGCGTGAGCGTTTGGATAGGTTGCTTTCCATGAGTTAGAGACTTGAAACATTATGATTTCAATTATATCTTCAGTGACTTATAGTCCGTAGACTTTTAGTCTAACTTGTAGTTTGATTCAAACTATGAAACAAAACGAATCGATACATGCCAAATTTGGAAAACGTATCAGAGAACTGCGCCTGAAGAAGGGATTATCACAGGAGGCTTTTGCTCATCTTTGTAATTTGGATAGAACTTATATCAGTGGTATCGAAAGAGGAGTTAGAAATGTGAGTCTTCGTAATATTGACGTTATGGCAACAGCTTTAGGTTTGGATATTTCAGTGTTATTCAAAGATGTATGAGGGATAATCATGGCAGAAAAGAAATTAAGCAAAGCCAAGCAAACTATTCTCGATATACTTTGGCCGATGGAATCTGTAGAAGGCGCCGATATTTTTAAGGCTGTTAAGCAAACTTATTATGATCGGCGTATCCGTGAATTAAGAGAAAGTGGTTGGCAAATTCAAACTTTTGGCACCAAGTACAGACTAATTTCGCATGAGAAGCTCGCAGGCAATGAACGCAAATATCCTTCGGCGGAACAAAAAAGACAAGTATTAGAGCGCGATAAAGGCATTTGCCAGATTTGTGGAACTGCAGACGCTCATATTCAGTTTGATCATAAAGTTCCTCAAGAAAGACTTGGTAAAACGGAAGTTGCTAACTTGCAATTATTGTGTCGAACCTGCAATGTAGAAAAGCGCGGCGTATGTAAGCGTTGTACATTGACAACTTGTGATGGGTGTCCATATGCTTATCCAGAGCAATTTGGCTCTCGCTTTGTTGTTATGGTTGATAAATCTCTGATGCAAAAAATAAGAGCGGATGCCGTCCAAAATAGTATAACGGAATCCGCTCTGGTTGCAGAGTTTTTAAGAAAGCGCTACGGTTTATAAAAGCCGATTACATATTCCTCGTGCATTCGTTGTTGTATTTGAGAAGTTATATCAACACTCGAACCCGTCGGCATCATTCGGTGGTTTCTATCTAATTGACGGATTCCTACTGATGGAATATCAAAGCCGATTTTTTTTCCAATTTCAACCAACGAATCTTCTATTTGCGCATCGAGACCTGCGAGTATAGAATTTCCAACAACCATAATTACAGATTTTTCAGGTTTCAAAACTCTGAACATTTCTTGCAATACTAAGGTCATTTCAATGTAATAGCGTCGTAACGAAACGCCTTTTGATTTGCTTTTCCCTTCAATTTCATTTACAAGATTTTCCACGCTTTTGGGCAATTCTGTTTCTGGCAAATCAGCCAATCCTTCACTGCCAATATAAGTTTTGCGTTTTTTAGTTAGGCTTTCAATTGAATAGTTGAACCATACTAAAGAAAACTTGTGCGCACGCATGTAATCAATTGCATTAGAAGCATAAGGTGGAGATGTAATAATCAGATCAACACTATTGGATGGCAATGGCATAGATTGTGCATTGCCAAAGTTAATTATGGGTTCTAAACTTGATGGTGATGATTTGATTATGCCGCGTAAGTTTTGGTTTAACTTCTTTTCAAATTCATCTATTGGTGAGCGCAAAATCTTGATAAGATGTTGTTTTGTTTCATTCTTGTTACCACTAATAACTTCGCCACTTCTTGAAAGAACAATCTTTGCTTTGTGTGGACGCGTGTGAGCCAAATCCAATGCTAACGAAACTCCACCAGTTTTGGTGATGATAATGGAAGAATATACAACCTTGAAAAAATCTCTAACTTTTATGTTCTCAATTTTCTCAATTTCAACTAATAAAGCGAACAATTCTAATTGAACTTCTTTGGTGAACCAATAATCGAGAAATTCAAGTGTCTTTTCATCATATCGTTTTTCTTTTTGAGCATTAAGTAAATCAGGATAAAGACTTACTGTTTTCTTTGCTTCTTTCAAAATTTGTCTACCGGCCGCGTATAATTCCGAATCACTAAAGGTTTCCACTTTCGTTTGTGCAACCAACATTGCTAATGGATCAATATCAAAACCAATAGCTTGTCTGTCATTTAAGTACGATTCCAGCAACGTTGTGCCAGATCCCATCATCGGGTCAAGAACAACATCACCAATATCTGTAAGTTCAAGAATAAATTTGCGTGGCAGTTGGGGAGGAAATTTAGCAGGAAACGAGTGTGCCTTATGCGCAAGATGTAATTCCTTAGTGTTTTCATGGAAATTCAAATCACCCGATAAAGATGTGATAAGGTTTTCAATAGGTTTTCCGGCCAATCGGAAAACCTGCTTTTCTAAAGGCTTGATTTCTGGATAAAACGACAATACTAATTGGGTTGTCATATCTAATATTTTACCGCAATGCTTATATGATTTAAAACAGTATCATTACTTAAATATTCCATCTCGTCCACTCGCCCATCAATTCTCTTCCGCTCGATACGGCGCTAGTTCTTCAATCTCGCCCACATACTGCGGCAAATCTTTATGTCCCAGCATCTGGCGGATGGCCTGTATCTCGCCGATGTGATACCAATAATGATACGTTGTGCGCCGCATCGCAGAACCAACCGATTGACCGATGGACTTGCCGTCGCGCAACAAGTCAGCAAGCAAGCCTTCGGTTGTTAGCGTGTCGAGAAATGGATCGGCGGCTTTTGTAATGGCTTGCCAAACATCGAACATTTCTTTCAATGACGGTGTGGATATCGGCGCGCCGTTTGCGAACAGCTCGTCCACTTTTGGATAAAGAACTTTGCCCATGCCATATTTCAACCAATAGCGTTGTTCCTGCCATGCCAAATGTCCCACCGTCCAACTGATGCAGTTCATCGGACCAAAATGTTTGCTGCCATCTTCTTCGGACACACCTTCGAGTCCGCGCAGCCATTCACTGCGTGTAAAACGGAGTTGATCAACTAATGGATGAGCCATATCATTCTCTTTTCATATGTCACACCTGCACTTGCACCAGGTACAAGTGTTGCGAGGAGCCACGAAGTGGCGACGTGGCAATCTCCTGTTTGGTGGTTAGTGGAGATTGCTTCGCTCCGCTCGCAATGACATACCTATTGGAACCGAATCTCTTCCACGCGCCAGCTTTCTTCGCCCATCAACTTTTTCAAGCGCGATAACAATTCCGCATCGATGCGCGTCGTGTCGTTGGGGAAGTCAATCAAATGTCCCTTGCCGTTCTCGAACACGTGGAACGAGAATCGGTCGCGTCCGTGGAATGAAATCAATGTGCCATAAAGCGTTTTGATTCGGCGCTTATCGTGTTCCTTGTCGCCCGTCGAACGCAGAACCACCGTGATCTGTTTCGGCGGATGTGTTGAGTCTTCTTCCTGCGCCAGCGGGACATATAACGATGGCGGAAGTTTCGGTTCGACCTTTATAGGCGCGACGGGCTGCAAAGCAATCGCTTCGCGCGGCGCTTCAATCGGCTTCACATCTTCGACTTTTGATTCAACCTCAGCCGATTCCTTCACACGCGGCTCGATAACTTTCTCTTCTATTTTCGATTCATCGCGTGCCGCGATCTCGGCGTGTTCAAGCGTTGGCTGCCATTCATCTTCCCAGCCATCCGGGAAGTTATCGGGAGGTTCCGGAACTTCGACCTCACCCTCTGCCCCTCTCCTAATAGGAGAGGGGTTGGGGTGAGGTTTCGCAACATATGCAACCGGTTTTTCTGCGACTTGCCGAACTGGTGCAGGTGCGCGTTTGACGGGTTGAGTTGCAGGACGCGGCATTGCTTTAGAAATGGGAGCAGGCGAAGGCGCGGAATGATTCGGTTTTACATCATCCAATGCTTCGGTTACTTTTATTTCAGTTCGAATCGAATCGACCAAAACTTTTGGCGGCGTACTGCTCGTATCCGCTTTGCCTTCGACGATGATGATTTGCCCGATGCTCAATTGCTCGCGATTTTTTTCCCAAGTGCGCGGGAAGAGCACGAGTTCGATGTTGCCTTGAATATCCTCGATGGTGACGAAGCCCATGGCCTTGTTGGTCTTGGTCATATATGGTCGGACGTTGGTGACCAACCCCGCCACGCGAATCTTTTCTTCATGCTGCGCTTCGTTCAATTGACCGGAGAAATGCGTGACGATTTGCGTCAGCGTAGGTTGATACGGCGTGAGCGGATGATCGGAAATGTAAAGACCGATGAGCTCGCGTTCCCAATTGAGCTGTTCGCGTTTATCCACATTGTTGACATCGGGCAATGTAATGCTTTCGGTGACGCCGGTGACCGCGCCGAACAAACTCAGTTGTCCCGCTTCCGCCGCGCGGAAATGATTACTGCTGATGGCGACGATGCGTTCCAACGAAGCCAATAGCGCGGCGCGGTTTCCAAACGAATCCATTGCGCCGACTTTGATCAAACATTCCAGCGCGCGTTTGCCGACCGCGCGCAAATCCACGCGGCGCGCAAAATCATTCAGGTCTTGGAACGAGCCGTTTCGTTTGCGCTCTTCAATGATCAACTCCACCGCGCTTTGACCCGTGTTCTTGATCGCACCGAGTCCAAAGCGGATGTTGGGTTTACCTTCCACGTCTTCAATCTCAAAATCCCAGCCGGATGTGTTGATCTGCGGCGGAAGCACCGGCACGCCCATCGAACGCGCGTCGGCAACATATAATGCAACTTTTTCCGTTTGTCCCGCCGAGGCGGAGAGCAGAGCCGTCATATATTCGGCGGTGTAATTCGCTTTGAGATACGCGGTCTCGACTGCGATCACACCGTAATCGGCGGCGTGCGATTTGTTGAAGCCATAACGCGCGAACTCTTCCCAGTCGGAATAAATTGCTTCGGCGATTTCGGAAGCCATTCCCTGTTTGATTGCGCCCGCTACAAATTTCTTGCGATGCTTCTCGATGTCTTCTTTCTTTTTCTTCGAGATGGCTTTGCGTAACTCATCTGATTCGGATGGCGTATATCCCGCCAGTTCCACGGCGGCGCGCATCAACTGTTCCTGGTATAGCGGAATGCCGTACGTGGATTCAAAAATGGGTTTCATCGCCGGATGACGATATGTGACTTCCGCTTCGCCGTGCATGCGCGCAATGTAATCGGGGATGAACTGCATCGGGCCGGGACGATACGCCGCGACCATAGCGATGACATGATCCAGCTTGGTTGGCTTCATTTGGACGATGTAGCGCGTCATGCCGCCGCCTTCCAGTTGGAAGACGCCAGCAGTTTGTCCACTGCCCATTAACTCGAACGATTTCGGATCATCGAGCGGAATATTATTTAAGTCGAGATGAACGCCGTGACGTTTCTCGATCATGTCGCAGGCTTTTGCCATCACGCTTAACGTGATCAGCCCGAGGAAATCCACCTTCAACATGCCCAGCGAATCAAGAATGCCCATTTCAAATTGCGTCACCGTTTTGATGGGCGTCTCTTCCGAGCCGGAGGTAGGGCGATGCAACGGCAAATATTCAAGGATCGGCTTATCGGAAATCACCACGCCTGCGGCATGTGTGCCCGCGTTGCGAACAGTGCCTTCCATCCTCGCTGCAATGTCAATCAGTTCATGCAGGTGCGGAGTCGAATCGTAAACTTCTTTGAATTCAGGAATCGCCAGCGCGTCTTCCATCGTTGTCGCGCGTCCCGAAACGAATGGCACCAGCTTTGCAATGCGATCCACTTCATTCAATGGAATATCCATCACGCGGCCCACATCACGCAAAGCGGCTTTCGTTCCCATCGTGCCGAAGGTGATGATCTGCGCNNACCTTGTCGCTGCCATATTTCTTCGTGCAATATTCGAGCACCTCGGCGCGGCGGTCATCGCGGAAGTCGAGATCAATATCCGGCATCGAAACGCGTCCGGGATTGAGGAAGCGTTCGAAGATCAATTCATGTTGGATGGGATCAACAATCGTAATGTTCAATGTATAAGCGATGATCGAACCCGCCGCCGAACCGCGTGCGTTGTACCAGATTCCATTCTCGCGTGCATAGCGACATAAGTCCCACACGATCAGGAAGTACGCGTCGAAGCCCATCTTGTGGACAACGCCCAACTCGTATTCGAGTCTTTCGCGGACCTCCTGGCTGGCCGCGCGATTCCTGTAGCGGCTCCTCGCTCCTTCTTCGCACAAATGGCGAAGATAAGTTTCTGCGGTATATCCTTCGGGAACGGGAAACTCCGGCAGATGATAGCCTTTGAAGGAAAGGTCAACGTTACAGCGTTCAGCAATCAATAACGTGTTACTCAACGATTCAGGGACTTCCGCAAATAACTGACTCATCTCCTGCGGCGTGCGCAGGTAATATGAATCGTCGGTCATCCGCATCCGTTCGGGATCGGATAATAACGATTGCGTTTGAATTGCAAGCAAAATATCCTGCAAGCGCGCGTCATCCGGATTGATGTAATGCACGTCATTCGTTGCAATGAATTTTGCAGAATACTTTGCACCCATCTCCACCAGTTTGCGATTGAGATCGGTGATTTCTTTGATGTTGTGTTGTTGCAGTTCAACAAAGAAGCGATCGGGACCGAATACATCGTAATACCAGTTCATGCGCTTGACCGCTTCTTCGGGTTTATCATCCAACAACGAGCGCGGAATTTCCGCGGACATACAGCCCGAGGTGGCGATCAGCCCTTCGGAGTGAGCCGCTAAAAAGTCGTGATCGATGCGTGGATAATAATAGAAGCCGTCAAGTTGTGCGGCGGAAGCGATCTTCAAAAGATTCTTGTAACCCGTTTCATTTTCTGCAAGCAAAAGCAAATGAGGGGATGAACGATCCAGCTTTGAATCGCGGTCGTGCATGGTGCGCGCCGCCATATAGGTTTCGAGTCCGATGATGGGTTTGACGCCGATATCTTTTGCCGCCTTGTAAAAATCAATCACGCCGAACATTGTGCCGTGATCGGTGATGGCGACCGCCGGCATATCCATTTCCTTGACGCGTTTGACCAGCTTCTTGATGTTGCTGAAGCCGTCGAGCAGGGAGTATTCGGTGTGAACGTGAAGGTGGGCGAAGGACATTCTTTTGGTTTAAGGTTGAAAGTTGGAATGTTGAAAGGTTAGGTTAATGCGATTATAGCACCTCGACCTTAAATTAGAACAAATGATTGCCTTAAAAGATTTTATGCTATACTGGCGAACATGCCTCGCCAAAGGATGCTTTTTATTGTTGCTATTCTCGCCGCGCTCCTGGCAGCCTGTTCGACTTTGGGGAATTCTGCTCCGGCCACTCCCACGCCTGCACCCGGTAAATACGATGGTAGCTGGCAAGCCAATGTCATTACAGCGAATGGATTGAAAATCAACCTATTCTTTAGAGTTAGCAATTCAGTGATTCGCTGGATGACATACACATACAACGGCCAGGCGGGTCAGACTTGTACGGCACTGATTCCAAGTGAGTCCCTTCCGGCTATTTCAGGCGATGGGTTTGCCGTCACTGTGGTCTCTGCAACCTCCTCGAACACTGTGTCCATTATCGGCAGGTTCGATTCTTCCGCCATGGCTTCAGGAAATATTACTTTTGCAGAAGCGAATACTGAAAGAGCCTATGGCTGTGTGGCAAATGTCAATGCCAAGTGGTCGGCGGCAAAGCAGCAGGAAGCAGCGGCAACGCTTGCACCTGGTACCACTGCTTGGTGCGGGGAAAATGTCAATTGCAGCAACCTGCTCATCCAACTGCTGATCTTTGGACTGGTCAACGGCGCAATCCTGGCCCTTAATGCCATCGGCGTGACGGTGATCTACAGCACAGTCCGCACGATCAACCTGGCGCACGGCGATGTCTTTGCATTGACCACCGTGCTGATCACTTCCAGCATTAACATGATCGGTCTCGACCCAGATTGGCCGATGGGGACGCGCCTGCTGGTATTAGCCGGAGTCCTGCTGGCCGCAATTTTGTTCGGCGCATTGCTCAGCCTCGGCGTGGAAGAAGCGGCTTTTCGTCCCTTCCGCGGACGTTCGCGCCTGGCACCTATAATTGCCTCGCTCGGACTCTCATTCATTCTTTATCAAGGCTCGCTCATCTGGCGCGCCTACCAGCAATCCTTTGTGCGCGGTGAGCATCGCAGTGTGCCCGGCCTTAACGAAGTCCCGACCGATGGCATTCCGAACTTTTTCCCGGCCGGGAATTTGCTTCACAGCAAGGTTGTGTTGCAGTTCAGCGATGTATTTGTATTTGCGGCGGCGATCCTGTTCGTCCTGATCGTCACTTACATTTTGCTGCGCACCCGGCTTGGACGTTCCATCCGCGCTGTTGCACAAGATGAAGAACTGGCTCAGATTGTGGGCGTGAATCGCGATGGCGCCATCCGGCGCGCGTTCGCGCTGGGCGGCGCACTGGCAGGAGTGGCGGCTTTTGTATTCGCCTTGTATTACTCGCGTCCGTTCGGCCAGGCCGGTGCCGAGAGCGGACTCACCGCTTTTGCCGCCGCACTGCTCGGAGGCATCGGCAGTCCAGTCGGCGCGCTGATGAGCGGCTTGCTGCTGAGCGTGTCAAGTTCATTNNTATTGTTGAGTGTGGCAAGTTCATTCAGCGACTACTTTCTTCGTGCGCAATGGACTCCTGTGCTTGTGCTTGGCTTATTGACGGTCTTGCTCTTTTGGCAGCGCGGTGGACTGCTGGGCCACAATGAAGACACCACTGAATCCGGTACACGCGATTCAGTGGTTTTAACGGCGTCTGCTTCAAGCCAGAACGCGAAGCGCTGGCTGATCCCGCTTTTCATCGCACTGGCAATATTGCCCGTCCTTTCCGACCGGTTCAACTGGGGCAGCGAGATCCTTTTACGCGGCCTCGGCATTTTTATCCTGCTCACGCTCGGGCTCAATATTTTGCTGGGCCTGGCAGGCGTTCTCGATCTTGGTTATGCCATGAGCTACGCCGCCGGCGCATACGCAGCGGCCATTTTGACCAGCCGCTTTGGCGCCTTCGATTTCACGTGGGTGGTCCTGATCAGCGCAGGCACGGGCGCATTGTTCGGCCTGCTCAAAGGAACGCTTGCGACGCGTATGCGCGGCGACTATCTGGCCGTGGGAACGCTGGCGCTGGGCCTGATGACGCAGGATGTGATCGTAAATCTGGATGTGACTGGCGGCCCAAATGGATTCAGCAGCCTGCCTCCGCCGCATCTCTTCGGGCTGACGGTAGCTTCACCGTCCGCACAGTATTATCTCGTCCTGTTCTTTGTCCTGATCGCGGCGCTTGTCAGCGGACGATTGATCGCCTCCCGCACCGGCCGCGCCTGGATCGCTTCGTCGGAAGACGAAACCGCGGCGGTCTCCTTCGGCATCGATGCCTCCCGTTATCGCGTGTTGGCTTTCATCTTTAGCTCGGCGTTGGCCGGGATCGCTGGCGCATTGTATGCCAGCACCTTCACCTACATTGACCCAAGCCTGGCGGCTTTCGATATCTCTTCGCTGACGCTGGCGATGGTCATCCTCGGCGGCGCGGGGAGCGTAGGCGGCGCCGTGCTGGGAACGGCATTGATCTATTTCTACGACAAAGTTTTTGTTCCGCAGTTGTTCGCATGGATCACATTGCTCTGGCCGCAGGGAGTTTACATCGGCATGGTGCCCAACTTGCGCGGCACGAACTTTTTCGATTTCGGGATTGTGTTGTATTTGACGGTGCTGTGGAGGGCGAGGAGAAAGTAGCAATCACTACAAAAATGTCATTGCGAGGAGCCGCCCAAAGGGCAGGCGACGTGGCAATCTAATCGTTGAAAAACGAGATTGCCACGCCCACTCGCTGCGCTCGGGGCTCGCAATGACATAAGCAGAATGGGATGAGCGAATATTGCTCATCCCATTTTCGTTAAGGCGCAATCTCTCCCCGCCGGCCTCTTCCTAAAAGATTGCCTCCCTGAGTGAGTTACACGGTCTTCTGGGCCTGGGTGTCCGTCTTGGTGCCGGGCCGGTCGGAAGCGGTTACATCGATGCGGACTACCGTGTTGGCCGGGACGTTGGCAGTGGCTGTATAAACCCAATTGAGCGTGCCCGCCGGTTGTTGGATCGCCTCACCCTCTTCGATGGTGGCGCTATCTGCGCCGGTGAGGGTAACGTGGACGGCCACCACTTCAAAATCATCGTGCGTGGTGACCGTGATCGGGTCGCCGGTTTTGCCGCCGTAATGCGAAAGGTCCACCTGGTCTATGGACGGGGCGTTGAGGAAGTCCGCCACCGATAGGGCGAAGACCGAGAGGCCTTTGGCCTGTGCGGCGTTCTCGTAGACCTTGCGGCTGGCCTCGTCGGCAATGACCACTTTGCCGTATGCGACTGCCTGGCGAAAGCGCTCGCGCTGGGCGGCTTGGACATCCGTGGGTTGGAGGCCGCTGAAATCGGGCCTCCGTGTCAGGATGGTACGGTCTCCCGTCTGGCGGAAGACAATGTTGCCGAATTTGCCGCTCACTTCTTCGACGATGGGGTTCAACTTGATTTTTGCCATTGGTATTCTCCTATGTAATATGGTTTGGTTGGTAAGACGTACCCCCACAGGTGGGGGTCGCCGACGGGGCGCGGTAGTGCTTTGAGGAGAGAGAGCCTTCGCTGTAGCTTCGCTCAAGGTTCGCTGAAGCGGCGGGGAAGGTACTGCCCATATATGGCTTTGCCTTCTCCAGGCTCCTCCCAAATTCACCCCCACCTTTCCTCCCCCATTTTCCAAAGAAAATGGGGGAGGTGAACCGAAGGGTCGGAGGGGGTAAGAGAGCGAAATGCACTCCCTACAGGCTATAAATTTGTTTTACACGGGGCTTTTTGTTTACACGCCAACCCCCTGCGTTGTATAGATTATCACAAATTAGTCTGGATTTATCAAGGGTATTGGCTTGACAATTATGCAAGGTTCGTGCCGTTCAATTTCATTTTAGTTACTCCCCTTACGCAGAACGTCCCGAAGGTTCCCGTAATTTTGGATTGCGTTCTGCCCAAACCTTGGGGATGGTGCGTACATGAGTCCGGACGATCCGCTTTTCGCCACAGGTTTCACGGATTCTCACGGACAAGGAAACGAGCAAATTCACGCCAATCTGTGTTAGTTACTTACCTTACGCAGTGCGTCGCACCAAACGGATGGAATGATCCACGGAATCAGACGGATCCACTCTCTGGATTTGTCCTGTTCATGAAGGTGCGACGCACCCTCAACGCGAGTTGCTGGCTTTGTTCTTTTGACCATGTCTGAGCGAATTTTTCCAAAGCAAAGCCGCCAAGGTTTAGTAGACTTCCTGCATATGCGGCTGGTAGTAACGACTTCCCTGACACCGTCCGCCCAGGCAGGTGTAGTTGTTCTTTTCCTGCAAAAAGCGACTGAAGTCGCACCTACAATTTACTTTTGAGGTCTGATGCTTTCCCCTTTGCAAGACTCCGCGTCTTTGTGTTAAATCTCGTGCAAATCATTCAAAAAACCATAACCGGACACGGATTACGCGGATGAGCACGGATTCAGGTTAATAAGACTTGATTTTTAGGCGGGTTCAGCATAAGATAAAAGCCTCTTTGTGATCCTGGTCGTATCTACCGGAACCTTAACAACTGAATAGCAAAAATAGAGACTGACCTTACGCGGTGCGTCGCACCAGACGGGTGGAATTATCCACGGAAGCAGGCGGATTCACTCTATGGATTTGTCCTGTTTATGAAGGTGCGACGCACCCTCTTGCGAAACCGGCGTGCTCCGATATTTTTTGGAGCATGGGTCCACAAGATCAAATGGCGCCGGTGCCCCTGGTCCAAATGATCGGCCAACCAGGCTCGCGCCTGACGTGTGACGGTCAAGGTACCTGCGCGGCTTAATAAGCCAGCCTGCCTGCATACAGATACCCAGAAAGAAAGCCTGGGTTTTAGCGCGATCTTTTGCCTGCACCCCACCCCAGCCCTCCCCAAATCCCGAAGGTATTTGGGGAGGGTGTCCGAAGGACGGGAGGGGCAGGAGGGTAAAGATGATATATAATGCAGGATATTGTTGTGTGTTGGAAGCCATGAATTCAATCTCCACATCGCATTGTACGGATAAATCCATGATTTGCCAAACTGAAATCGGTGTGAAAGAAATCGCATGGAAGCCGATACTGTTCGCAAATCGAGATGAGCAATGCATGAATGAGTTTAGACGAGTTTCAAAGAGCAGGGCTGAGACGGCATCCAACGGCGTGATGGGAGTTTCGCGTGATTTTTCGTTTGCAGTCTATGAGGTTCGCAAGGTTGGTACAATCATGCGTATGAACGTGATAAAATAAGCAGAAGGGTGATGAAGTAAGATAAAAAAACCAGGGTTTGAATCTATATGTCCCGCGTTAGGGAATGGAAACGAGTCGTCCATCGGCGTTTGTTCATTGCTGAACTTAGGTTTGAATCTATATGTCCCGCGTTAGGGAATGGAAACATGCGGTCGATAATATTTTGCTGTTCGACTGTATTCGTTTGAATCTATATGTCCCGCGTTAGGGAATGGAAACTTCGAGTCCGTCAGGAACTTGATCCCCGTTCACAACACGAGTTTGAATCTATATGTCCCGCGTTAGGGAATGGAAACAAGTAGACGAAAGATAAGGTTGAGTTTCCAACCAAGTTTGAATCTATATGTCCCGCGTTAGGGAATGGAAACTATACCTTGGGCGTAATCAAGTCCCGGCATGAAAGTTTGAATCTATATGTCCCGC
>PLNY01000100.1 GCA_003141915.1 Anaerolineae bacterium
GCGGGTCAGCAAGTGCAATAGGTTGGAGTTGGAAGTGTGCCGGGCTGGTATATCATCATCAACCCTTATTTCTATCAACGGTGCTGGACACAGGCTGTGAATCTGAGCGTCGATCCGAATATGGATCTGTCCCAATTCCCAATGATGACGCCGATGCTCCCGCATGCCACGCCCTACTCAACACCCAAACCCTGACTTTATCATCCAGTTTATCGCCGCTCATTCGCAGAGGAAGATTATGAATGACCATGAAAACATGGGTGCTAACTAAGCAAGAGATAAGGATTATGGAAGGAGAGTAAACATGTCAGATGACAAAAAAGAGAATCCTCGAACGGCAATCATAGTTGACATTCTCAGCGCCGTCGGCGTCATATTGGTGGTCTTGATTTTATTTCTTGTCGCCATTAGGAATCAACCAAGCCCTGCCCCGGTTTTGCCTTCGGACACACTAATTTCGATGGCAAGTCCCTCACCGCGTCCAACAACCCCGACTGCGAGTCAAATTCCCAGTCCGCAGCCCATACTTCCTGCATCCACCGGGGGGACCAACTGGGCCATAAGCTTTGAATATCACTTCCCAGCCGCTTATTGGCTCGCAGGTAAACACCAATATACATTGGCAATATCATGTCCATCTGTACAAGGTCTTCAGGACAGAAATGGAACATGGACCAACTCTTTTAGTGTTTCAACATTGGCGCCTTTGTTTTCCGGGGATGTTTATCTGGAGTCGGGAGGAATAAGCAGTATCGTTCACTTCAGCCAGCCGCCAAGCGCCATTAGCGATTCACAAACTACCACTGCCGACTTAAGCATGACCGGATTAACATACGCTCAGGCAGATTGGTATTCCAGGAATTGCACCGCTACCATACAACCGGATAGCGGCGCTATTCTTCCCCTCTCAGCTGGGGTTCCTTATCAGCCCTAGCGAATGGGTAAAAACTGCACGATAGTATGCAATGAGGAGATGAAGCGCTCGCGCCAGTAAGTCTGCGTTATTTCAATGACAGGGTGCTTGGAATGTAAAAGGAGAAAACCATGCGCTTTGGAAGAATTTTCTTTATCATTGTTTTGCTGGCCTGCATTTTTGAAACCGTGCGGCTTTGGACGATCACTCCGGCGCAAATGGCCTCCCATTTCGATTTTTATGGGAACCCGGATCATTTCTCCACCAAGCAGCAGTTCTTTAGCTTTGAGATTGAAGCCATGCTGGCGGTAGTTGGATTGGGCCTAATGACGCAGGTCCTGGTTCAGATTACACCGGTGGAATGGATCCATCTCAATATGCCTAATCGGGAATACTGGCTCGCGCCCGAGCACCGGGGCGAAATCATGGACCGCATAAGCTCTTTCATGGCTATCCTTTTTGGAATTGTCACTTTGGGCGTCCAGGCCGGGTTTGAACTGGCCGTCTCCGCCAATCTGCGCCAGCCTGTTCATTTCGATACCCGGCTGATGTTCATGGTCATCGCGGGGTTGTTTGTCAGCGCTTTTTTAATGATCGCCTGGCTGATGATTTCTTTTCTCATTCCATCATCCAAGCCCTGAGCTTAAACTTTCTCAATCACCCAGAAATGGGATAAGCCGAAAATCTTTAGCGGCGTCTTTTCGAGGAATTGCAAAATGCCGCGCAGAACTTTTCCAAGCCTTCCAAAACGGACGATGATGTTGTCGTATGCGCCGAAGATGATGGTACGCTCGATGAATTTCACCGGCAAGCCTTCGAACAATTTTTCCAGGTCGCCCTTTGAATAGATACGCACATGCGGGGCGAGTTTATCGCGCCAAATGCGCGGCAGATAATTTATAAAAAGCTTGTTGCCAAAATCATATTTGCCTTTCCAATAGATGCCGTGTGTCTCAAATGGATAGCCGCGATTGGGGCAGAACAAAACGATCCGTCCACCGGTTTTCCCCGACACGGTGTCGGGGCTTCGTAAAACGCGCACCATCTCGCAGATGGCGGCGCGGTCATCCTGAACGTGTTCAATCACTTCGTGGCTGAGAATCAAATCAAACGTCGAGGAAGGAAGCGGAAGGAATTCACCCGCCGCGTTGAGAATATGCGGAGCGCGCGTCTTCGCTTCTGATGCGCGCTCGAAATCGAACTCCAATCCATCAACCGTTCCACCCAAGCCCGCGAGATGCTCGACGTACATTCCGACGCCGCATCCGTTTTCGAGAACGCGGCCTTTGATCCGCTCCCCCGCGGCGCGGACGATCATTTCGAGTCGGCGCTGCTGCCCGGCGCGCCAGACGTAGGAGGGTTCGCCGCGCAAAGCGGCCTTTTGCATATCACGGTTTGTCATACAGGCAATTATATCTTGCATCTTTTATCCACCTATGCTAAAATAACGTTTGACGGAAGATCAATATTGAGGACATTGAGAAGTGGGCAACCCCCACTTTTCTGCTTGTATATAAGGAACAACACGGAGCAAGGTAGTATGACGAAAAACGAATTCGCTCTGGCCTTCAACGAGGTGCTGGAAGAAAAACAATTATCCAAGGAAATCATTCTCGGTGCAATCGAATCTGCGATGGCATCGGCTTACCGGCGGGCAGTCAACGCTTCCACGGCGCAACATGTGGAAGCCAAAGTGGATGCCGAAACGGGCCAGGTCACGGTCTTTGCGGAAAAAGAAGTCGTCGAAGATGTGCAGGAAGTGAATACCGAGGTGACTCTCGAAGATGCGCACAAGGTCAATCCCGAAGCGCAATTGGGCGATATGGTGATCGTCGAATCCACGCCCGGAGACTTTGGCCGCGTCGCGGCGCAGACCGCGCGTCAGGTGATCCAACAGCGCATCCGCGAAGCCGAACGCTCGGCGCAGATGGAATACTTTGCGAAGCAGGTGGGCGAAATCGTCAGCGGTGTAATTCAAGCCAGCAACGCGCAAGGCGCGACGATTGGTCTCGATATGAAGGCCGAGGGCGTTCTTCCGGCGAATCAAAAGATCCCGAACGAACGTTTTAAAGTGCATGACCGCATTCGCACCGTGGTGCTGGAAGTCAAGGACGGACCGCGCGGTCCGCAGATCATTCTCTCGCGCGCTCACCGCAATTTCCTGCGGCGATTGCTGGAGAACGAAGTCCCTGAAATTTATCACGGCATTGTTGAGATCCGCGCCATCGCACGCGAGCCGGGTGCGCGCGCAAAGGTCGCGGTGATGGCGACGCAAGCCGGCGTGGACCCGGTCGGCGCGTGCGTGGGGATCAAAGGCGTCCGCATTCAGGCCATTGTTAAAGAATTGCATGATGAAAAGATCGATATCATTCAATGGGACACCGATCCGATTGTTTATATTTCCAAAGCCATCAGCCCGGCGCGGGTCAACGGCGTGTATTTGAACGAAGTGGATGGCAACCGCACTGCAACCGTGGTGGTGATGGAAGATCAACTGAGCCTCGCCATCGGGCGCGACGGCCAGAACGCACGCCTCGCTGCCAAACTGACCGGCTGGCGAATCGATATCAAGTCGGTGGTCGAAGCTGCCAGCGATACGCTCGCCAAGCTGCAAAATAATCCACAACTGGCCGCATCGCTTCCGGCCGCGGTTGAAGTGATGCCGCAAGTCGAAGAAATCCTTGCCAAGAAGGCGGAGAACCGTCCGGTCACGCCGGAAGAGTATACGACGCTCGGCCAGTTCGTTGACCGCGTCGAACGCCGCACCATTCAGATCAAGGAAGAAACCGTTCGCGTGGACGATGAACGCGTCGCCGCGGCCAAAGCCGAAGTGGCGCCTGCCGCATTCAATATGCCGCTCGACCAGCTCGATCTCAAGGAACATGTCTTTAACATTCTGACCGAGGCAAACTTCGAAACCGTCGGTGATTTGATATTGGCGATGAAACTCGATGCGAATAAAGTGCTGGGACTGCCGGGCGTTGGTCCGAAGGCGATGCAGAATATCGAAGAGCAATTGGCGGCAGTGAAATTCCCGGAGCCTGAACCGGCAGGGGAAGTTCCGTCCGCGCAAATTGCGGAAGCGGCTCCAGCTGAAGTTGTGCCCGTTGAAGAAGCGCCAGCCGCAGTCAAGAAAGAGACGAAAAAGCCAGTCACTGAAGAAGAGGAAGACGAAAACGCCAAGGACGGCGTCTCGCTGGATGAGCTATTCAAAATGAAGCCCGAGATCTTCCAAGCGGCCGGCGCGGTGGAAGAAGAAGATGACGATAAGAAGAAAGGTAAGAAGAAAAAGAAAAAGGGCGTCGAGTTGGTGCTCGATGAGGATCTCGGCGAAGTCGTTGGCCGCAAGATCCATAAGCGCGGCGAAGACGAACTTACCGATGAATAAAGCGTTCTCCCTTCCTTTGTCCTTTTATGTTGTAATGGGCAAGGGATTGGAAAGTTAAGTTGAAGGTGTCGAAGAAAACTGTTCAGCGCATGAAGCATGTCCCCCAGCGCACCTGCGTGGGATGCCGCACCGTGATGGCAAAACGCCAACTGGTGCGCGTGGTCCGCACGGCAAACGGAGTGCTGGTTGACCCGACCGGAAAACTGGCGGGACGCGGCGCATATTTGCATGATCGTCGTTCCTGTTGGGAATCCGGTTTGGGAGGAAGTCTCGCTCGCGCGTTGAAAACCGAGTTGAGCGCGGCTGACCGCGAACGCTTGGAAGCTTTTATGAATACGCTCCCGCAGACGGAGCCTGGCGAATAGTGTTTATGAACGAATAGCCCTGCTCATAGACCATCGCCAGTTCAAATCAGGAATATGTACATTCGCTGGTTTGATGATTCGACTTTCGGAGGTGGCCTATGAGTAAACAGATTGAACTGCCTGCCGGCATTGTAATTCGTGATCTGGCGCAGAAGATTGAAATAAGCCCAATCGAGGTAATCAAGAAACTGATGGCGAACGGGGTGATGGCCACCATCAATCAGTCCGTGGATTTTGACACCGCGGCGATTGTGGTTGCTGAATATGGATTCGAAGCGGTCCCTGAAGCACAAGAAGAAGTCGAACAGAAGGAAACCGGTGAGGTTCCGCTGTGGAGGCGTTTGATCGCGGACGAAGATGCGACGAAGCTGGTCAATCGTCCGCCGGTGGTGACGATTCTCGGGCATGTGGATCACGGAAAAACATCCCTGCTCGATGCCGTGCGCCTAACGGACGTGGCTGCCGGTGAAGCCGGAGGCATTACCCAACATATCGGCGCGTATCAAGTTGAGAAAAAGGGACGCACGATTACGTTCCTCGATACGCCGGGCCATGCCGCGTTTACTGCAATGCGCGCGCGCGGCGCTCAAGGCGCGGATATCGTGATCCTTGTCGTCGCGGCGGACGACGGCGTGATGCCGCAAACCCGCGAAGCCATTGCTCACGCCAAAGCGGCGCGCGTGCCGATCATCGTGGCGTTGAACAAAATTGATAAACCGAACGCCAACCCGGACCGTGTCAAACAACAACTGGCTGACTTGGAACTTGTGCCGGATGAATGGGGCGGTAACACGATGGTGGTTCCAGTTTCTGCAAAACAAAAGCAGGGCATTGACGATTTGCTCGAAGGCATTTTGCTGGTGGCGGATAATGCGAATATCAAAGCCAATCCGTCCGGCAAAGTGATCGGGACGGTGGTTGAAGCGGAAGTGGATAAATCCAAAGGAACGATTGCCACGCTCCTCGTTCAGAATGGAACGCTGGAAGCGGGGGACATTGTGGTTGCCGGAAAATCCTATGGCCGCTTGAAAGCGATTACGGATTACAAAGGCAAGCCGGTAAAGAAAGCCGCGCCTTCGACGCCGGTGGTCGCGCTCGGGTTGAATGATGTCCCCGCGGCGGGCGATGTGTTCCGGGTTGTTGATTCAGAACGGGAAGCGCGCGCCATTGTCGGCGAGCGGATCGAAGCAGAGAAATCCCAATCGCACACGAAGAAGAAAGTTTCATTGGAAGATTTGTTTGCCAGCGTTCAATCTGGTGAAGCAAGGGGATTAAACCTGATCGTCAAAGCCGATGTACAGGGTTCGCTCGAACCGCTCGTGGTTGAATTGCAGAAACTTGGCCAAGGCGAAATCGGTCTCAAGATTCTTCATGCGGAAGCCGGAAACATCGGCGAGAATGATGTGATGCTGGCCTCGGCCTCGAAAGCTTTGATTGTTGGATTCAATGTGCAGGCCGATGTTGCTGCTCGTCGTCTGGCCGAGAAGGAAGGCGTTTCCATTCGGTTGTATGAAATAATTTATCGCATGACCGAGGACATTGAAAAAGCCCTCAAAGGAATGCTTGAACCAGATCTCGTTGAAAAAGTGATCGGCCGCGCGACGGTGCTGGCAGTGTTCCCCGCTTCCAAACTCGGACGGGTAGCGGGTTGCCGCGTCACCGAAGGCGAACTGAAACGCAATTCGAAAGTGCGTTTATTCCGCGGCACCGACCTTGTCTTTGAAGGCGAGATGGCTTCGCTGCGTCACGAAAAAGAAGATGTGCGCGAAATCCGCACCGGCTTTGAATGCGGCGTTGGCTTCAAGAGTTTCCATGACATTCAAGTGGGCGATCAACTTGTTTGTTATGTGGTTGAGAAGAACGAAATATAGCGGACTAGAATGCCATCAGGACTTCGCCTTCAGCGTATTGCGGATCGCATCCGCCAGGAAATTTCGGATATGCTCATTCGCGAGATCAGCGATCCGCGCTTGAAACTTATCTCCATCACCGACGTCAACGTGGATAAAGAACTGGCATTTGCCGATGTTTATGTCTCCGCGGTGGAAGGACATACGCGTTCTGCAGAAATATTGGCGGGATTGGAATCGGCCAGCGGATTCCTGCGCCGATCTTTGGCGAGCCGAATCGAACTGCGTGTCTTTCCGCGTCTCCGCTTTCACTGGGACCCGACGCCGGAGAATGCCGATCACATTGAAAAAGTTTTGGCGGATTTACGCGAAAAAAGAAAACTTGAAAAATAGAAGTAACATTTTGATGGTCTACAACGACTAATAAATGATGCAAAGATGAGGGCATGTTTGAATGAACGAATCAGTAAACAAAGCAATCAAGACTCGACTCTCTGAGGCCAAGGAGGTTCTTATCGCTTCCCATGTCCGCCCCGATGGCGACGCGGTCGGCGCGCTGCTGGGTTTGGGATTGGCTATTCAGCAATCCAACAAGAAAGTACAAATGGTTCTGGCGGATGGTGTACCATCTTCCTTTAAACATTTGGAAGGCGCGGAGCAGATCAAGACTGCGATTGACGGAAAATTTGATACATTCATCACCGTGGACTGCGCGGACTTTAAGCGCACGGGTAAGCCGTTTGAATCCATCGGCCAGCCGGATATCAACATTGATCATCACGTTACGAATGAAAAGTTTGGCAGGATCAATTTGATCGAAGGGCAAGAAGTGGCAACCTCCGCCATCCTTACAAATTATCTGCCGATGTGGGGATTCCAAATTACAAAACCGATTGCCGCGGCTTTACTGACAGGTATCATTACCGACACATTGGGATTTCGCACCTCCAATGTGACTCCTGAGTCGATGAGGCAGGTCGCTACCTTGATGGAAACCGGTGTGGACATGCCGGAACTTTATATGCGTGGACTTGTACGCCGCTCATATCCTGCAACGCGATATTGGGGCACCGGACTTTCGAAGCTCGAACGAAAAAGCGGAATCGTGTGGGGGACGCTGACGCTCGCAGATCGAAAAGCCGCTGGTTATTCCGGGAACGACGATGCGGATTTGATCAATGTTATTTCCGCCATTGATGGATTCAAAGTAGGAATGATTTTTGTGGAACAGTCTGATCATCGCGTCAAGATATCATGGCGCGCTCTTGAACCCGGTATTGATGTCTCACCGATTGCCAAATTCTTTGGCGGCGGCGGTCATGCCGCGGCGGCAGGTGCCGATGTCGAAGGAACATTGGATGAAGTTCAAACGAATGTCTTACGAAAAACTCAGGAAACGTTAAGCCTTTAGTATATAATTGAGCTAATGGTGTTGGATTAATCTGTCTTGAAAAAGACACAGGAGGAAAAATTATGGAGAGTAAGATGAACAGTCAGGATGTAAAGAACGCCATCTCCGGTGTTCTGGTCGTGGACAAGCCGGTCGGCATGACCTCGCATGATGTTGTGCAGGTGATCCGTACAGGCACAGGCTTGCGGCGTGCCGGACATACCGGTACGCTTGATCCGCGCGCTTCGGGCGTGCTTGTGATTCTGGTCGGACCCGCGGTTCGTTTATCGGAATTTGTTTCAGCTTCGGATAAACGCTATCAAGCGATCATCCGCCTCGGGTCCACGACGGATACGTTCGACGCCGAGGGAAAGATCACGCCCTCTGAGGAACCGGTCAACGTGACCGAAGAACAATTCGAAGCGGTCCTCAAGACTTTCATCGGCGAGATCGAACAGACTCCGCCGCCGTATTCCGCCGTCAAAGTGCAGGGACGCAAAGCCTATGAGATGGCGCGTGAAGGCGAGGAAGTGGAACTGGCGCCGCGCAAGATCACGGTTCATCATCTCGAAGTGCTTGAATGGGCGCCGCCCGAAGTTGTGATCGATGTGCATTGTTCATCAGGCACATATGTCCGTTCGCTGGCAAATGATCTCGGCAAGGCGCTCGGATGCGGCGCATACCTCGTGGGCTTGCGAAGAACAAAGAGCGGACGATTCTCTTTGCGTGATGCCACGCCGCTTCGAAAACTCCAGGATGCGTTTCACGCCGGAAATTGGTATCAATATTTAATCCCCGCGGCGGAGGCGCTTGCGGAGTGGCCGGCGATTGATCTCAGCCCCGATGAAGTGGAAGCAGTACGGCACGGTCATCGCGTCAAAGCCGCGGCGGATGCCAAACCCGGATTGGCGCGCGGAGTCAGCACGCAGGGCGAATTGGTGGCGCTGATGGATTTGGTCACGGGCGAGACTGGCGAACCTGAGTGGCAGCCGAAGAAGGTCTTCTTCTCGTAATACATTTGTAGGGGCGAAGCATCTTCGCCCCTACAATAAATATGCGTCATTACCGTTCCCTCGCCGACGTTTCCCTTCAAAATAGCTGGCTGACGATTGGCGTCTTTGACGGCGTGCATCGCGGTCATCAAAAAATCATCAGTCAGCTTACAGTGGGCGCTCATGCAAATGGAGTGACTGCCGTTGCGTTGACGTTCTGGCCGCACCCCGCTGGCGTGCTGGGGAAAGATGAAATCAAAAGCCTCACCACGCCCGATGAGCGCGCCGACCTGCTCGGCTCGTTCGGCGTGGATATTGTCCTTACTCATCCGTTCGATTCTGAGATCGCGAATTTATCAGCCCGCGAATTCATGGCGCGTTTGAAGGAACACCTCGGCATTAGTCATTTGTTAATGGGTTATGACTTTGCTTTGGGTAAAAGCCGCGAAGGCGATGCGACTCGCCTGACGGAACTGGGACGGGAAATGGGTTACACCACCGAAGTGATCGCGGCGGTCAGCGATGAAAGCGGCGTGATTTCATCCACGGAGATTCGTAAATTGATTTCAGTCGGCGGCGTGTCAGACGCCGCAAAACTCCTCGGGCGAAATTACGGTCTGCGAGGTCCTGTGATCCACGGCGATGGGCGTGGACAAAAGATCGGAATCCCAACAGCCAATATAGAGTACCCAAAAGATAAAGTCATTCCTGCGAATGGAATTTACGCGGCTTGGGCCTGGGTGGATGACAGGAAGTATATGTCCGCTGTGAATATCGGAATCAATCCGACCTTCACGCCGGATAAGCAAACGCCCAATGTGGAAGCTTATATTCTGGATTTTGACCAAGATATTTATGGGCAAGATGTAAAAATAGAATTTGTTTCACGCTTGAGGGATGAATTGAAATTTGATTCAGTGAAAGCATTGGTGGAACAAATTCAAAAAGATATTGCCAAGGTTCGCGAAGTTCTAAGGACAGCGTGAGCTGTCCTTTTTGTTATAATCCTGCCGACCAGTAAGAGGAGAACTCATGCCTGACCGACAGATTTATCTGCTTTCCCCCAAAGAACATAATCCGGAAACCATCGCAGTCGCGTTTGCGAAAACTTCGCGCTCGCCCGAATCTTTTCGCGAGATCGCGGCGGGATTGACCGATGAGAAGTCAGCGCAGTTCCACGAGAAGTGGGTCGTCGGCTATGGCCACGCTTCGGTAGCGGAACATGCAGTCCTGCACATTGCTTTTGAAAACGTATCGCGCCTTGCGATTGAAAGCATCGAGTCCAATCGCCTGGCCTCATACACAGAAAAATCCACGCGATATCAAAAATGGGGAGTAGACAATTTTTTTATTCCATCTGAATTGGATGGGAATCCATTGCGAGATGAATTCATCGCGACTGTCCGCCTCTTATTCAAGACTTATAACGAATCGCTCAACCCGCTGCGGACTCTCGTCCTTC
>PLNY01000408.1 GCA_003141915.1 Anaerolineae bacterium
AAAGATTTCGATAACTTAAAAAAGATCAAGAAAGATATTATCGAGAGAGCAGATTCGATAATAATTGAAATGCAAGAATTCATTGGCGTAGGATAATATTCTCATTCCGTCTTCAACTTTCCGTTATAATTCACATCGACCAACTTACGGAAAGAGTCCATGCCCAAGAAAAAGGGTCCTGTTGCGTTCCCCCTCGAAACAGAAGAGACCATCAAAGATTATCGACTCGTTTATCAATCGCGGCAGGCGAGTCTGATTGGCTCTTGATGAAAGTAAAAGAGACTTTGGAAAATTAGAGTTGATATGATAAAACAAAACACGGATCACGCCCAAGTCATGGTTCCACCGCCGCTGGTTTTTCTAGGCTATTTAATCGGTGCATTGATATTGAATTGGATCGTGCCATTCCCTGCTCCATGGACATTTATCTTGAGCCTCGTGGGTAGACTTGCAATTATCGGCGGAATATTATTAGTCGGCTCAGCCTTCTGGCAAATGCGAAAATCGAACACTTCAGTTGATCCGCGTGAACCGGTCACCGCATTTGTGACCAGTGGACCTTATCGCTTCACGCGCAATCCGATTTATCTCGGACTCTTTTTGGTCTATCTTGGCTTTACCCTTCTGGCTGGTACGCTCTGGGGTTTGATCGCCTCGCCGTTTCTGATTTGGACGATCACGCAAGCAGTCATCCACGCCGAGGAAATTTATTTAGAGGAAAAGTTCGGCGAACAATACAAGCAATATCGTTCGCGGGTGAGATAATGGATATAAATAAATCCACCATTCAACTGAAAGTCAACGATAAAAATGCAAGCGCCTATCTTGCTCAACCCAAAAGCGGCGGGCCTGGCATTTTAGTATTGCCATCATGGTGGGGACTCAAACCATTTTTCAAACAGGTCTGCGATCAACTTGCAGAACATGGATACACAGCGCTTGCACTGGATTACTATAATGGTCGATTTGGCAAAACGATTGAAGAAGCCCAAGCCTTGCAGGAGAAAGTTGAAGGCAACCTTGATTTTATGGGCGCAATGATCCAAGCAGCGAAAGATCATCTGGTGTCACTTCGAGCGGGCAGCCCCATTGGCATAATTGGCTTTTCGATGGGCACAGACTGGGCAGTGATGACTGCGGCGAAAGAGCCGGATGTTGCTGCAACGGTTTTGTCTTATGGCGGCTGGAACGTGGATTTCAGCAAAATGAAATCGAAAGTCCTTGGTCATTACGCCGAGACAGACGAATGGTATTCTTTTGACAGAGCGCAGAATATGGAACAAACAATGAAAGCTGCTGGTGTTGATGTGTCAATTCATCTCTATCCGGGAGTTGCTCACTGGTTCATGGAATCGGATCGCCCCGAATACAATTCCGAGTCCGCACAACTGGCTTGGCAACGGACATTCGAGTTTTTGAAACATAACCTGCATTAGATAAATGGATATAAAGTAAAATTGAAAATAAAATCAAATGTCATTGCAAGCGAAGCAATGACATCAAGGAGAAATCATGGCTGAAAATTTTGATGTCGTTGTCATCGGTGCCGGACCTGGGGGATATGTCGCCGCGATCCGCGCCGCGCAACTCAAACAAAAGGTTGCAATTGTTGACAAGCAATGGCTCGGCGGTGTGTGTCTCAACGTCGGTTGCATTCCGTCCAAGTCCTTGCTCAAAAACGCCGAAGTCGCGCACACACTGCGCGAGCGCGGCAAGGAGTTCGGTTTTTCATTCGATAATTTAAAACTGGATTACAGCGTTGCAGTCAAACGTTCGCGGCAAAATTCAGATCGCTTGACCAAGGGTGTCGGCTTCTTAATGAAGAAGAATAACATCACGGTCTTCATGGGCGAAGCGCATCTGACCAAGCCGACAACGGTCACCGTCAAAGATAAAGATGGCAAGCTGACAGAGCTATCCGCCAAAAATATTATCGTTGCCACCGGTGCGACCGCGGCTGTCCCCGGCGCATGGAAAGTCGATGGCGAGAAAGTTGTCAGCTATCTCGAAGCTATTCTTCAAGAGAAACTTCCAAAGTCAGTGATCATCATCGGCTCGGGCGCGATCGGCGTGGAGTTTGCAACCGTCTGGAGTTCATACGGCGTGGATGTGACCATCGTCGAGATGCTGCCGCGTTTGGTTCCGCTCGAAGATGAAGAAGTTTCGAAAGAATTGGAAAAGGAATTCAAGAAGCGCGGCATCAAATGTTTGGTCGGGAATAAAGTTGAATCCGTCGAAGCGACATCAAGCGGCGTGAAGGTAACGGTATCTGCTGACGGCAAGACAACGCCGCTGGAGGCTGAGCAGGCTTTGGTCGCGATCGGGTTCCGTCCGAATTCAAAGGGACTCGGACTCGAAGAGGTCGGCGTCAAGATCAGCGAGCGCGGCTTTGTCGAGATTAACGAGAAGATGCAGACTAATGTTAAAAACATTTACGCCATCGGCGATGTGACCGGCAAGTTGATGCTGGCGCACGTCGGCTCGGCGATGGGAATCGTAGCCGCGGAAAATATCGCCGGTGCGGAAACGGTCACGCTCGATTACGAGATGATGCCGCGCGCCACCTATTGCCAGCCGCAGATTGCATCGTTCGGTTTAACGGAGGCACAAGCGAAAGAGCGCGGCCACAATATCAAGATCGGACGCTTTCCATTTCAAGCCAATGGAAAAGCGCTTGGACTCGGAGATTATGCAGGCTGGGTCAAGATCGTGGTGGATGAAAAGTATGGCGAGATTTTGGGCGCGCACATGATCGGCCCCGAAGTGACCGAGTTGTTGCCCGAGCTTACGCTGGCGCACATGATGGAATTGACTCCGCACGAGATCGCGCGCAACGTCCATGCACACCCGACACTTTCAGAAGTTATAATGGAAGCCGCACACGGTGCTGATGGAACGCCGATACATATTTAGTGCAATTACACCCCTCATCCGCCTTTAGGCGGCAGAAGAGACCTCTTGCAAAAGTCAATATAGGTTGAGTTCAAAGCCATAGATAGAGGCAATTCAGTTGAGGTATAAGGCAAATCTCTTTCTATGATTACGATACCCTTATCTTTTAGGCGATCGATTCTTTCGTATCTGATATACCTATTATAGACACATCTACACAAGAGGTCTATTTATCAAATATTGTAAGTGTCAAAGTTCTGATCTTACTCCAATCAGGTTCTATTACTTGCTCTCCTCGCGAATTTGTAGTTGGGCTAACCATATCTCGTGTTATTGTATAACCATCCATTCCATTTAAGTATGAACGCATAATCATAAACGCAAATCGAGGCCATTCCGAGAAAGGGATATTGCCTTCTATTGCTCCTCTTACTGCGTTTAATATTTGCGGAAGTGGACCCCATGTCTTGACCTTGAAAATTTGATTAATAATTGCTTTTATTAATATTTGGGCTTGCAACATACGACTAAAATCATCTGTTTTTGAACGATCTCTGGCAAATGCTAGCGCAGCCTGACCATCCAAATGTGTAATACCCACAGGATAACCCGCCATTGGTTGCGATAGCATAATATCGACTCCACCCAAAGAGTCAACAATACTAATAAAACCTTGCATTTTAACCAAGATATAGTAATGTACTGGAATTTGAAAACTCTTGTTCACTAGAGCTGTTACTGCATCAGGCCCTTTACCCGTTTCTTTAATTTCCGCGATCGTATATACTACGCCAATATGATTTTCTTCTTGATCAGATATTGGTATCCATAAATCACGAGGAATCGACATCATTACCATATTGCGATTAAGCGAGGATATGGAAACCAATATAATGGTATCCGTATTTCCGACCTTGTTTCGACCCAAACCCTCATCCAAACCTAGGATTAGAAACCTCATCTGATTAGGCACTAAAAAATAGAGAATCGTGGCGAATATGAACGTAATTATTAGAAAGCCTCTGAAAAGATCGGTCTTGCGACTTATGCAATGAACGTTTAGAATTGATTGAGCCATAATATTTAGAACCTTTCATTAAGAAATCAACGATTATTGAGGACACTCGCGAAACTCTCTTTCCTATAAAATTGCGTTGACAATCATTATATTTAGAATTTCGGTTGTATTTTGAGAAATCGGATTTAAGATACCACATGATCAAAAAGACTAGCCCGAAGAAGAACAAGCCAACAGCAATTAAAGTAGCAGAAATCGGACTCATTGGTACTGTTATTGCAGCTGGTATTGGAACACTGGGGTTAATAATAAATTCCACAATAACAGCTGCACAGAACCAATACATGTTTGAGGCGGAAACAATGGTAGCAAAGGCAACGAGTAGCGCATCCATTCCTCAAACTTCACAGCCACAAACCTATAAATATCCTATTCCAAAAATCAATCCTTTACCAAATAGTATCGCTGGGAAGATAGCTTTTTTCAGAGCCCAGGGTAACAACGAGAATTATATAATCGCGAACAGCGATGATTCTAATGAAATGCTTATAGTTAAAGCGAATTGGAGCATTGCTTGTCCGAGAATTGCTCCTGGAGGAGAAAAGATGGTTTTTGATTCAGCATATGAAGGTCGAGGAAGTGTTTACGTTATCAACCAAGATGGTTCAAACTTAAAAAGATTGACCGACCCTAGTACTGCTGCCCATGAAGATGGATGTGCGTCATGGTCACCAGATGGTTCTAGAATCATATATGCTAGACAATATAGTATTTCAAACGATATTTATGCTATGAACAGTAATGGTGAAGATCAGAAAAATCTTACTAATATATTCTCGCTAGGAACTCCTCCCTCATCAAACTCTTTTTCGGAATTTCCATGGTCGCCAGATGGTCAAAGAATTGTATTTGACTCAAACCGAGGTGGCTTTTATAAATTATATATTATGGATGAAAATGGAGGAAATCTAGTCCAAATAACAAAGAATCTAGGAATAGAGGAATATGGCGCAGTTTGGGCACCGAACAGAAATGAAATTGCCTATGTTTCAACGGGAGGATTGAA
>PLNY01000053.1 GCA_003141915.1 Anaerolineae bacterium
CATGAACGCATACCGCCTGCTTCAGCGGAAAAGGCCATCGAGATAATTGGCCGTTGTCGCGGCATCAAGCTAGACGTAAATACCTATTTAGTTGTGGCGGACTTTCTAACATTGGTTTTGCGTTTATTGGCACTGCCTGGGTGTCAAGGTGGCGGAATAAAGCTTTACTGCCTCTCCGCATTTGACGGTGAATTGGACAGTAACGGAATTCACACGACAATCCGAAAACAAGCGCGCAGTCATTTGAGGCATGAGCTTGGCAAACTAAAACTGGATTTACCAGATGCTCTACGAGATTAAGAGCCATGAGTATTTTGCTCAAATCCATCCACATTCTCGCCGCTGCAACAGCATTGCTCTTCGTCTTTGAGCCGAGAAACATTCTGGCAGACGCCCTTGACGTGTGGCACACGAACGCGACATTTTCTGCATCCGGCATTGCCTACGGTAACGGCAAGTTCGTTGCGGTCACAGGCACTTCGTTGCAAATATCGCCGGACGGCACCAACTGGACGCAATACATCAGTCCTCCAGTGCTCCATTATGAGGGAATCGTCTTCGGCGGCAGTGTCTTTATGTCATTTGGCTACCCGGTCTCGACCAACTCAAGTGGGCCCCATTATATTTTAGAATCCTCTGACGGAATTCATTGGACAAATGTGTATCAAACGACGGTTCAAATTACGGGTGCGACATACGGAAACAATCAGTTTGTTTTCACGGGAAGCCATATCATTTCCGCGACGCTTAATCCGCTCCAATGGGCTGAATTTGCTCCGGGCATTACCCTTGGCGAAGTCACCTGCGGTGCTGGGCAGTTCGTCGCAGTAAGTGGCGGTGCCATTCTTTCGTCTGCCGACGGCTTGATTTGGCAATATGATTATGCAACCAACAACCAATACCTCGGTAACGTGGCTTACGGAAATGGAATGTTCGTCGTAACTTGTAACACGAATGGACCTTCCACTCCACCTTCCGAATTCGGCTTTCTGGTGTCGAGTAATTTGGCATCTTGGCAATTTGTTCAATTGGGAAGTTCTTCAAGTTCTTCCTCTCCTGGAACGGCTGAGATTACTTTTGGAGGCGGTTATTTCATCGGTGCACTCTTAACAAGCTCGGGATATAATACATACACAAGCACAAACGGGCTTAACTGGGTTAACCGTGTTAGAGCTAACGGCGCGACCCTGTTCACCTTCGCGGCCGGTTCGTTTGTGGCCAACGGCAACGGTCTTCTTCTTCAATCTGGCGTTTTTGCTTCACCCAGCAACTCGCCACCATCGTCCCTCACCATTGCCACATATCCCGGCGTGACCATCACTGGAACAGCAGGCGCGACATACCAAATCCAATACACCACAAATCTAAATTCCACTTGGCTACCGCTGACAAATTTTTCTCTACCATACAGCCCGCTCATCTGGGTTGACACCAGTTCGCCTGTTGTTGGCCAAAGGTTTTACCGTTCAGTCCAGCTACAGTGATTTTCTGTTGGCCGCAACCTATGATTGAAAGAAACACGGTTTTAATATTGGGCGCTGGAGCAAGCAGTCCTTTTGGATTTTCTTTGGGAAGAGAACTTGCTGACAAAATTGCCGATAGCCTTTTTGAACCGACCGAAACAGAAGTGGGTAAACGGTTATTGGAGTGTTATTATCCCCCACGTCAATTGAAGGATTTTGCGGCCAAACTTCGTGGTTCTCACCGAGATTCGGTTGACGCTTTTTTAGAAGATAATCGAGATAATCCCAATTTTCTCCGAATTGGAAAAACTGCAATCAAGGTAACATTGATGCGCTACGAAGATCCAAACGCGTTTCAGGATGGAAATTGGTATAGAACCTTGTCCAACCGTATGCAAGCCCCTTCTTTCCCAGAGTTTGAGAAGAACAAGCTCGGTGTAATCACATACAACTATGACAGGTCGCTTGAATATTACCTTTGTGACAAACTCCGGTCTGCATACGGCAAGGATAAGAGCGAATGCTGTGCCAAAATCTCCAAAGTCCCAATTGTCCATTTGCACGGTAAGATGGACGATTTTCTTGAAAGGACAGCGAATGGTGACCCGACACCGACATATAGACGATACGAAACAAGGTTCGACTGCATGGCGGCAATGAGGTCTGTTAACGACATTAAAATTCCCCACGAGAATATTCAGAACGAGCCGCAATTTGTTGAAGCACAGAAATTGCTAAAAGAAGCCGAGGTCGTCTGCTTTTTAGGTTTCGGCTATGATCAGAGAAATATCGAAAGGCTTCTAAACCCACCGGGGATTTTGAATGGGAAGAAAGTTTTTTGCAGTGCTTTCAAATTGTCGCTTGCTAGAGTTGACCAAGCTAAAGAACTTCTAGGACAAAATGCTAAATGGGGTTCAAAGGATGAAGATTGTTTTAAATTTCTTGAAACCTATCGCGTCTTGGCTTGATCACACTCCAATAAACGAATTAGTCCCGACCATTGACTTCAAAGGCCACACCGGCACGGTGTTTTTCATCACGGGCGATGGTTATTTGATCTCCAATTATCACGTCGTCAAGGATGCTACGCAGGTTCGTTTGCTCACAGGTGCAGGTCTTATCGCTGCCAAAGTGGTGAGGGTGGATGCGGCCAATGATCTGGCGTTGCTCAAAGCGGACGGGCGGTTTGTACCGTTGCCGATTTCACCCAGCCGGACAGTGCAATTGGGTGGCACGGTGGCGACAATTGGTTTTCCCGACATTGGTTTGCAAGGTTTTTCACCCAAGCTGGCCAAAGGCGAAATCGCCTCGCTGTCCGGCATACAAGATGACCCGCGATATTTCCAAATCAGTGTGCCGGTGCAGCCGGGCAATTCGGGCGGCGCGCTGGTGGATGAACGGGGCAA
>PLNY01000143.1 GCA_003141915.1 Anaerolineae bacterium
CTGCAATCGGTCAATCACGCGCATCCCGGATTTGTTGATGCTGTCCCATTCGTCGGCATCGGATTCGGCGGCGTGAATATGAAAGCCTGTTCCTTCGGGCACGGCGGCGCGGCACGCTTGCAACGTTGCGCCCGAAAGCGTCAGGCTGGCGTGCAAACCAAAAGCCGCCGCAAGACGCGGATGAGGATTTGCTGTCAGCCGGTTAATGAATCGAAGGTTCTCTTTGATTCCAGCCGCTGCCTTATCCGGACCGTCGCGATCGGTGACTTCGTAGCATAGCACCCCGCGTAATCCTGATTTGTCAACCGCATCAGCGATGATGTCGAGCGAGCCGTCAATGGCATTNNATTTCTGGAAAATCCTTCGGCGCGGCTCCGGGAATCGCCATGCCGCGTGAGAACGCGCTATAAAAATGCGTGTGCGCGCAGATTCCGCCTGGCATGACGATTTGTCCGCGCGCATCCAGCCTCTTCGATTTTGGATATGACTTTTCCAGCTTTACCGAAGGACCGATATCACGAATCCGATTGCCTTCGATTAATAAGGCATGATTCTCCAGAACGCGGTTTGGAGATTCCCAAGTGACGAGGGTGGCGTTTGTGATCAGCATATTTATGAAAATCCGAATCGAGTTGGATCGGGGAGTTTATAGCCTGAAGCCCCAATTTGCCAAAGGATCAGATAAGCCGCTTCGCGGATTTCAGGGCTATCCCCATACATGGCGTGATAGATGCCTGTGATCGCGCCATCCGTAAGGTCTTTCTTTAAATACGACAGTGCGGCGAAACGTTCTTCCTCTTTTCCGTTCTTCAACACGGAGATCAAAATATCGGTGGCGGGAGAGCCTGGCGGAATTCCTACTCCTTGTGTTCCCGCGAACTCAATCAGCCAAGGAGTTTCGGAAGGGGCCTTGAGCGGACGCGGCACGCGCGGATCTTCGATTTGATTGCGCGCCTCGATCACTTCGCCTGCCGAGTTGCGCACCATCCATTGTTCATCTTCAACTTGCATCTTTTGCAGTACTTCGCTTGCCCACGGTTCATCCACGCGCGCCAATCCATATGCCGCGGCGCGGCGGACTAGCACATCGGAAAGTGTCGTGCCATCTTTTAACATGGCATGGCCCTCACCTGAATCATTGGCAAGCGCCTCGGCCGCGGCGCGGCGAAGATCCTCATCGGCATTGAGCAGGATATGCGCGACAATTTCAAGCGCATCATTCGTCCCGATGGCGACCAGCGCCAGGCAAGCTGCGCGCCGCGCAGATAAACTAGGCGATTGGAGAATTCCCTCCAGGAGATCAACGGATTTTATATCTCGCATGGCACCGCAACCCAGTGCAACCAGCTTAACCACTTCAAACGACAACGTTCCCATCATTTGGCGGAACAATGACGAAACTGCCGGATCGTCGCTGGCGATGAATGCGGCCAGCGCCTGTCCGCGCAACGCTGATGGCAATCCCTCTGTTTGCAGTAGATAGGCAAGAGCGGCCATGATTTTTCCCCGCCAGGGAGCATCGCGCGGCGCGTCACGCAGCCAACGCGCCGCGGTGATCAGCGGACGATGAATAGGCAGGCGTGACCATTCCAGCATATTCTGCACGAATTTGCTCGCATCGCCGTTTACCGCGAGATAATGGATTGCCAAATATTTGCCGGACCAATCAGTTTGGTTCAACAATGAATCAGTGGCGTTGTAGCCGCTGAGGGCGTGGCCCGCTAAAAACCCNNCCGGATGAATGAATCGCATTTTGTTGTTCGGGTGCGAAACCAGCAATCCCGTTGATGCCATCTTGCCCAATAAACCGGGCGTGGGCATCGGCGCAATTGTTTTGGATTTCTTTTCTTTCTTCTTTTCTTTGCTTTTTTCTTCCGGCGCATTCGCTTCGGCGCTGTCAGAAAGCGGCTGATCGGCATCTTTGATCTCTTCTGTTGTTTCGCTTTCTTCCGCTTCCTCGGGCGGCTCGAACGATTTGACCCATTCCCGCGCGCTGTGCGGATCGAATACCGGCTGTCCGTTTAAAACAACTTGCATCGCCAGCGTTTCAAGCGCGGCCAGCGGAGTGTTATTGGGCGACAGTCGCCGGACATGTGATGCAATGGCCTCCATTACGTGCGGCCCTAAACTATCGCCCGCATATCCGCCCCATACTTTTAGAGTCAGTTCGAGGGGCGAAAGTTTTTGATTGTCAATGCTCAGCCACGCATTCAACAGAATGGGATCCACCTGCGCAGGCCCGGTTTGCGCCCAAGCTTCCACCGCGACAAATTGAGTCCACAGTTCACCCCATTTCTGGATGAACTGCTGGACGTGCGTTTTGTTCCATGCGGCCATGGAAAGCGGTTCAAAACCCAGTTCAATCAGTCCGTCCAGATATTCCGGCGCACCAGTGGTCACTATGCGCGTTTTGTGGTGTATTTGAAGAAGCGTTTTAAAATAATCTGAAACCTCCTGTTGACCTTCTGCAGTTAATTCATCGTAACCATCCACCAGCAGCAGCGCGCGGCCTGAGCGGAATGAACTTTCGACGAAGTCAGGAATCCGCCCCAGGTCAAAGACGGGCGCGTTTTCTGAAACAAATTCAACAATGGGATCGAGTACCTTTTTAGGATCGCTGACGGGTAATTTCAAATCCGCAACATGAACGAGAAATGGGATGCGATCCTTTAAATCTCTCAACACTTCGTTTCGATTCGCGGCCAATGAAGCCAAATACGCAATGGCGACTGTTTTTCCAACCCCCGGCTGACCGATCAACACTAAATTGCATCCGCCGAAAAGCGCCTGCGGAATCGTTAAGGTTGGCGCATTATAAATGGCCGCGAGTTCCGGCCAGCCGGGCAGATAGGGCAAAGTCTGTGTGACGGCGTCCTCGAATGCGATGGGGCCGCCTGGTTCGATGTGAGGAAGCGGCGCCATCAGGCGCGGCTCCTGAATAATCTCATCCAATGCAAAAAGGGGCGCGGCTAAATGCATCCCTTGCGCGCGGCGCAACGTGCCGCGGCGATGATTCTCTTCGACATTGCTGGTGTGCCGCGCTTGGGCTTCTTCGCGTTGTTTCCTGGCGTTTTCAGTGATCTCTTTCCATAGCGGGCGGGCGCGGCCAACCAGCCACCAAAAGACACTGGCTGTGACGAAGCCGATGGCAAACGAAAGCAAATCGAGCGAGAATGAAAATTTCATCGGAAGCTAAACTGCATATAAAATTCGTCCGCATGCGGGACAATGCACGATGTCGGCGGCGTGACGCGCCGTTTGTTGGATTGCAGCCGTCAGGGTTGTGCCGCATGCGCCGCACGCATTATCCGAAACCTCGGCCACGGCCACGCCGCGTCTTTGCTGGCGCAACTCGTCATAAGCCTTCAATACATCCGCTGCAATCGCGCTGACCGCGGCTTGTCTTTCCGATTGCAAGCGTTCCAGTTCATTGACCAGCGATTCTTTTTCTTCAAACAACTGGCGATGCTCGCCGCCCAGACGCGCTTGAATCTGACTCAATTTACTCTGCGCCTCTTTTGCAACGGACTGCGCGGCCTCCGTTCTGAGCATGTCTTCCAGTTCATGTTCTTCCAGTACTGTCAGATGTTTTTTTAAGGATGCGACATCTGCCTGCAAATCCTGCAGCTCTTTTGGATTACGAACCACGCCGCCATACAGACTCGACTCTGCCTGCTGGATTTTTATTTGCTGGCTTTGCGCTTCATCCTCCGACTTGCGCTGGGCGCGCTCCGAAGCGCGTTGTTCCTCCTCTGCGGATTTGACCTGCTCCAGCGCGGCTTGAAGCTCTGCATTATCCTCCAGCGTCTTCTGTATCTTCGCCAACCGCGTTTCGACCTGGGCAATCTGGCTGTCGATTTGCTGAAGGCGGAAGAGTCCGAAAGACGCGCTCATATCCTGATTATATACGAAAACGCAACTCTTTCTTTAATGGAATAAGGGATAAATTTATGCGGCGAATTTGCCCCCTCTGTCCCGCCTACGGCGGAGACACCTCCCCCAAATACCTTCGGGATTTG
>PLNY01000419.1 GCA_003141915.1 Anaerolineae bacterium
AATAATAGAAGCACAAACATGAATGTGATTAATCCAGTCTCTATGCTGAAGCGAGCATGTTGTGCGAACAAGAAGATTCCCCAATCGTTTACAGCTAAGGCGATGATGAATCCAAAATATTTTATCCAGCGAGATATCGTCGGCGATTTCATCGACCCTTGCAACAAGGCTCTGATAAATCGTCCGCCATCCATTGGGAACGTGGGCAAAAGATTAATTATGAACATCCACGCGTTGAATCCGGATATGCAGAGCGCGATCAAACTCACAAAATAGTTGATCTGCGCATTCCATAGAAGATAAGCCAGCCCGGCGAGCAGGAGATTCATGATCGGACCAGCACCTGCAACCACGATTTCCCGCCAGGACGAATCCGCTTCCAGCCAAGATTGAGACGCATCGCCAAAAATAAAGAGCGTCAGCTCTGCTGGAATTTCCTGACGCATTGCTTTTGCAGTCCAAAGATGTGCCAGAATATGACACGCAATAGAAACGCCGATCATCAAACCAATGAGCAGAGTCACGATCCATGATTGGACCTGAGTCAGGTGTTCACTAAACAATGGCAAATAGTATCCTGCGATTCCCCATAACCCCGCCGGAATGACGATCAGCCATGTAAAGCCATAACTGAATTTTGGCAAGTGATTTGAATTAAGAATAATTTTGGGCCGGGCAATTGTTTGTGACATATGCACCTGTTAACGATAATGGAATACCGATTGTTCTGAGTAACAGGACTAAATTTTAACAACGGAATCTAAATGGGGAATGAGTAATACTGACGCAGATGCGTCCCGGTCAATCCGCAGGCGGAAGTACTTCCCGGCTTGGATGAGGCAATTCCCGGTAACGCCGCGGAGAACGCACGGCATGAACGATCAGCGCGATGAAATAAAATAGTGAAGTCAAGCTGACGATATAGAAACTTGCGGGCCAGTGTCCGATAAATGCAAACGTCAGTCCTGCTATCGTAGCAATCAAGCTGATCAATATGGATATGGTAATCGCAAGCCATGGACGATGAGTCAAATGCTCGGCCGCCGCGGCGGGTACGACTAAAAGCGCAAAGACCAATAACACACCAACTACTTTCACCGCGACTGACACGCTGAGTGCAAGCAGGATCAAGAACAGGATCGAGAGTCGTTGAACCGGAACGCCGCGCGCCTCAGCCACTTCCGGTTCGATGGACGCGAACAATACTGGACGATACAGAACAGCCATCAGAATAATGATGAATACGCCGCTTCCCAATATCACCTGCACATCATTGATCGTCACACTGAGGATGGAACCGAACAACACTCCCACGGCTCCGGTTGCATTTTCAGTATAGATGCTCAAGAATAAAACTCCGAGTCCGAGCACGAACGATAACACCATCCCCACTTCAATATCCCGGCCACTCAATCGTTTACCGAGCGCGCCCATGCCAACTGCTGCCAACAAAGTGAAGACGAACATGCCTTCCAACGAACTGGCTCCGACCAATGCGGCTCCGAGCGCACCGGCAAACCCAATATGCGATAACGCTTCGCATGCGAAAGCCTGCCCGCGCAGAACAACAAAATAACCTACGAAGCCAGAGATGACCGCGACGATCGCACCGGCTAGAAAAGCGTTTTGAACGAAATCATGGCGCAAAATGTCAATCATTGCGATCTTTCTGCGACGCCAAAGCGGAATCCGTTATCGATAATTTTTCAAACCCTTTAGCTGATCTTTTTGAATCGATTCCTTTGGATAACAATCGAACAGGTAGATAAACACCAAAAGATAAAGCAGTAATGAAAAAGCTAACCGGCCACGGACTATTGCCACCAAGTAGAATTCCCAGCCAGGTGTAAGCGAGTCCCAAAATGATTGCGAGGAAGATCGCTTGTAATGGTTGATGAACGAGTCGAATGGCAGTTGCGGATGGACCGATCAGCAGCGCGAATACAAGCAATATTCCAACTACTTGCGTGGTGATCGATATCGTCAATGCAATAAGGATTAAAAATATGCTTCCAAGTGCGCGTACCGGAACGCCGCGCGTCTCAGCGAGTTCCGCATCGAAAGAACTGAAAAGTAGAGGTCGCCCGATGATGGCGATCACGACTAACAGAATCAAACCCAATACAAAAGTGAAAACCACATCATCCCGGCTCACACCGACAATGGTCCCGAACAGAATGCTGTAAGCCTGTTCAGCGTAGCCGTGATAAAGCGACAAAAATAAAATTCCCAATCCCAATGCAAAAGTCATGATCACGCCGGTGGCGACATCGCGTTCGCGAACTTCTCTTCCGAGGACGGAGATGGCTATGCTGGCTGTGACAGTGAAAACCATCAGACCATAGATCGGCGACACGCCAAGCAAAACTGCTCCAGCCGCGCCCGCAAAGCCGATGCTCGATAAAGCGTGGCCGGCAAAACTTAATCCGCGCACGATCAAGAAATATCCAAGCACTGCCGCAACAATCGCGACAATCGATCCGGCAATGAAAGCGTTTTGAATAAAGGGATATTGAAAGATCGCGAACAATATAATCCTTTGCGCTTTGCCGCTAGACCTCAGCGCCTACAACGAAGTAACGTCCGAGCGTGTGGACCACTTGAACGGGCGATCCGTAAAGTTTGGTGAGATTGGATTCGGTGATCACTTCATCCGGCGAGCCGATGGCACTGTGACCACGAGCCATATAGAGAACCCGATCCGTGACTTGCAATAACGGGTTGATATCATGTGCCACCAGCAAAATGGTCGCGCCTCGAGTCCGACAGACCTTGTCAATCAGCGCCACCACATCCTGCTGAAAAGCCAAATCCAGGTTTGCAAGTGGTTCATCCAGGATGAGCAAACGCGGATCGGTGAGCAATGCTTGAGCGATCAGCAAGCGCTGTTGTTCCCCACCGGATAATTGTCCGAACGGTGCATCGGCTAAATCCAATCCATCCACTTCCTTCAATGCCTGATCGATCTTTTCCCGCCGAGAGCGGCTCGGCAATCCGATTCCCCAACGATGACCATCCAATCCAAAGCCGACCAGGTCGCGGCCGCGCAGAGGCAACTCAGAATCAAAAACGCGATGTTGCGGAGCATAACCAATCAGGTGCGATCCAACTCTGGGCGTCTGACCCAGCACTCGCACTGATCCGGAAGCGGGTTGGATCAACCCAAGCAGGAGTCTAAGAAACGTGGTTTTGCCAGCGCCATTCGGACCGAGAATAACCACAAACTCACCGGGCTGGATGGATAAACCGATATTGTGCAGAATAACCCTTCCGCCTAGTTGAACATCGACTCGTTCCAATTGAATGATCGGTTCTTGTATTTCTGAGTTCATTTTTGTTAACCACCGAGCGCTTGTTCAAGAACATTCAATTGATCCAGCATCCAACTCTGATATATTTTTCCAGCAGGCATCGTCTCGGATACCGGCACAATCGGAATGTTATTCTGCTTGGCCTCGTTTTGCAGATTCGTCGTAATCGGAGTCACGGTCTGCACGTTATAGATCAGAACTTTGATTTGATGATTCATAACCTGATCGTTTGCAGTCACCACTGTATCTGCAGGCGGATCATTCCCTTCTGCAACAGCTTTCTCAAACTCAAAAGGCGTCATCACTTTTAGACCAATGGGTTGAGTTTGATATAAGAAGATGGTTTCCGTTAGACCGACGGGCGTCCCGGCATATTTATTTTTTATTTCAGCGATCTTCTGCTGAATGGGTTCGAGCGACGTTTGAAATTTGGTCAGCGCGGCATCGTAATCGGCTTTATGAGCGCTATCAAGCTTTTCCAAATCAGCAGTGATATTCTGTGCGATGGTCTGGATATTATCAATGCCGTACCAAAGATGAGGATTATCCGGCAATGGATGGCTGGCGACATCCGCCGCGGTCAAAACGATTCGATTGGGATTGGGAGAAGCAGAGAGAAGCTTATCCATCCACGTATCATAATCGGCTCCATTCTCGATCACCAGTTGAGCCTTGCTGACTGCCGCAGCATCTTGCACGCTGGATTCATATTCATGCGGGTCGGCATTCGGATCCGAAAGAATGCTGAGCACCGACACGTGACCCGCTCCCAGTTGCTGGGTGATATCCCCATAGAAATTTTCCGCTGCCACGACGGAAACCGTTCCAGAATTATTTCCAGATGAAGCGCTTGCTCCCGAACAGGCGTTGAGCCCTAACGCCAAGGATAGCATCGCAACAGCAAGCGTCCAGAAATTGTTGCGTTTGTTTTTGTTCATTTTAGCCTCCGATTAAGAATATTAGTAGGTAAATATGGATGTTGAATGGCAAAGCAATAGCTAGCGGGACTTAATGAGGTCCGCTGATAAGGGAAGAGAAATTTAATTACGCGGCACGCCGCTTGAAGTCAGGGAAGATACGTCAACGTGTGATATGTCACGGAGCCGATCATCAGCACGATCACCGCACCCGCGGTGATTTGCATGATGGGTTTGGGTATCGGTTTTTCCGCGCCCGCGGACTCGGCTTTCTTTTTCGCTTCGATCTGTTTGCCATTAAGAGTAATGCCGGTAGTAGCTGCAATAGGAATTGCTGCACAAAACATACACATAAGTTTCTCCTTTGGTTACTTGCAGTCTTCACATAGGCCGAAAAGCTGAAGCCAATGCTCGGTAATCCGATAGCCCGTTTTTTTCGCAACAGACTTGATGAATTGATCAATGTCATCACCATCGAAGAGAGTAGTTCGGCCGCACTTGTTGCACAGCAGGAGATGTTGATGACCTTTGCCGGCGGTGATGAACGCCTGACAGCCTTTGGGCTGATGAACGCGCTGAATCAAACCGAGCTCTTCGAGCTTTTCCAACGTGCGATAGACGGTGACCAGCCCAAGGGCGGGATATTGATCGCGCGCCGCATCATACACCTCGACCGGAGTTAGTGCGCGGCGACTATCGGCGATGATCTCAACGATGGCGCGTCGCGCGCCCGTCAGCCGATATCCATTATCCTGCAATTGAGTGAGCCAGCTTTTGGTTGCCATAGATGATATTGAAAATCATTTTCAATTATAAACAGAAGAATAAAAAAGTCAAGGGCTATCATGGAAGCCAATGCGGCCAAGTGCCTTGTGCCACGACACGCGGCTGTGTCATCCCTGTCTCCCAGATCGCAATGTTCGTCGTGTGCTGCCCGATGATCATTTCTTCCTGAAACAATACTTCGTTCCCCCACGGATCCCATTTCGGCGTTTGATAAACGAATTGTGGATCGTGCGCAATAACGGGACCTCCTGGATTATTTGGTTGCACTAACAATAATCCTCGCGATGTAAAATCGGGCGGAAGCCGCAAGCCGATGATGATCTCATCCGGATTCGGCGCCCAAGCCAGTTCGCCATATTGATAATCCTGCGGATCACTCTTTCCGATCCAAATTGAGATATCGCCTGTGGTTATATTCGCCATTTTGACTTCCGTCCATGAACTTGAGCCGTCCGGCGAAGCAGCCTCATCGGTGAATAATATGTTTTGGCTGTCCGGCGACCAAGTGGGCGTCTCGCCTCCTGTGGCGCTTGGCAAAGTAAATTGTTCGCCCGTAGCAATGGATACGACTCGGATCACTGCCTGAACGCCATCATAAGATGTTATATATCTTCCATCTGGTGACCATGTGGGGCCAAAGCCGATGATTTGAGGATCAGAATAAAGAGGACGGTTTTCCTCACTTTGAATATTGAGCACCCATGTGCGCGGAGCGCCGGTGGGCATGCTCGGAGTAATGGGAGCAGTCTCGCGCGTATAAGCGACCTGCTGGCTATCCGGCGAAATGGTGGGCGAAGTACAACGATCCGCGCCGCAGAGAACAAGCAGCTGCAATGAATTTCCATTTCGATCTACATACCATAAATCGGCGCCTTGTTTATCGTTGAGGGCTGAAAAAACCAAATACTCACCATTGGGTGCCGCATCGAAATCAAAGATTGCTTTGTTAAAATTTCCAATCCGGTGCGGAGATTTTCCTTGCGCGTCAATAGCCCAAAGCTGGATGTTGTTATTGAATGAAGCGAGGTAAGCGATTTGAGACTGACGCACGTAAAGTGTCCAAAGATGATTGAAGCGCAGGAGTAGGTTTTTATTTCCCAGATATCCAGCATTCATTTGTATGCGATAGTCAATGCCGGGTTGCAACGGCTTCAGCGGAGTGAAGCGAAGAGTCTTCGTGTCTACCCAATCGAGCTTGAGGAGTACATTAGGTTGAATCGAAAACAACGACTGGGCAATGGTTTGATTAACCGGCTCTGAAAATTTGAGCTGGATGGATGATAACGGACCGATCTCCCCGCTTTCATCTGCGGTAACGATATTGACTTGAACACCCTCCCAGGTGCCTACCAAAATCACGACACTGATGACGATAATCAGTGCAAGAGCCAGACCTCCGGCGGCGAAATCGAGCGGTTTAAAGAGGCGCAACTTCATGGATAAAGATAAGGCTGATCCGGCTGAAGCGTGGATTGAACGTCACTCGCTTCGATCAACGGGATGGGCTGGCCGCCCAGCTTTGAGGCTTGTACCGGTCCTTTGACTTCCACCCATGAACTTTCTGTTAGACCCGCGCTTTGATTCCAATTAACGATCATACCAATCGCTGAAGCGTCCGCGGTGCAACAGGTGATGACAAAACGACTTACGATGAATTGATTCGCCGAAAGGCGCGGATCATGATAAACAAAACCGGTCACTCTGGCTGTCTGGCCGACATAGGGTGAGAGATCGTTGGTTGAATTGAATATAACGATCCAATCCAAAATGTTACGTGTGTCCGCTGCAGATTGGAACTCGCGGGTTTGTGAAGAACCAACCAAAGGCGCAGAGACGTTCATGCCGCGCGTGGAAGCCGCTGTGGCGTCGAGAGGATGCACCGGAATCAGCACGCCGATCAGCAGCGGGACGATCAAAATTATCAAAGCGCTTGGCGAAACATCATGTTGATTATCTGAATCGGAATGCTCATGCTCGTCTGACTCTAAGCTTGGATGTTGAATGATAACGAAGGTCATGATGGCAAGCATGATGATTCCAAAAACGGTCAGGGGCATGTATTGCATATTGATATAAAGCGATAACGTGCCGCTGATTAACTTGAAGCCAATGAACACGACCAGCGCGAGCAGGATGAAAGCTTGCAAAAAACGATAGAGGCGAAGGGACATAATTTTCACACGTAAAAGTAATTGAATGCCAATCCTGCCAACAGACTCATCAGGAGTGGAAGGAGGACGAGATAAAAAACGGTTTTGCGGCGAAAGACCTGCAGGAACATCAGAATGCTTTTGATGTCCACCATCGGGCCAAAGACTAGAAAAGAAAGCACGGAGCCGAAGCTAAAGGTTCCCATGAAGCCGAGCGCGATAAACGCGTCCACGGTTGAACAAATGGAAAGCAAAACAGCCAGCGTTAGCATCACCAGCACGGAAAGAATGGGACCACTTCCAATGGTCAATAAAGAAGTTTGCGAAATGAAAGCCTGCAGAAGGGCAGCCAGCGATGCGCCCAAAACCAAGTAACGTCCCATTTCAAAAAATTCATCTGCGCTGATCAGCAAAGCTCGCTGGATTTTTTGCAAAAAAGTTTCGTTTGCAGGATGATGATCCAGAACAGATAGTTCCATTTTAAATATCGGCGCCCGCAGAATGTTGGCTGAATCTTTCTCGATTGAAAACGCCAAACCGACCGAGACCGCCATCAACAAGCTGAGACCAAGCCGCCAAGCCAACATGCGTCCCCAGCCGAATGCGGTCGCCGT
>PLNY01000300.1 GCA_003141915.1 Anaerolineae bacterium
TCCGGTGTTTTGACTTGCGGCTCTGTTACTTTGAACGATTGGCCGTTGCTTTCAATCGAGCGGAAAAAACATGATTTGTAACCTTCGTGACACGCCGCGCCGGCTTGTTCCACTTGAATGAGCAGCACATCGCCATCACAGTCGAAGGCAATGTCTTTGACTTGTTGCACATGACCGCTGGTTTCGCCCTTCATCCAGAATTTCTGGCGTGAGCGGCTCCAGAAATGTGTTTTGCCGGTGGCAACGGTCTTTTCCAGTGAGGCGCGATTCATCCATGCCATCATCAGGACGCGACCGGTGCCTTGTTCCTGGATGATCGCGGGAATCAGGCCGTTCGAATCAAACTTCAATTTATCGTAAAAGCTCATGCCGCATTCATTTCACCACAAAGACGGCAAGACACAAAGTTCAAATTCTTGCAGGAGTCGAACTGACGAGGCTCAAATTTAAAAAGAAGTTAGAGACTTCTTACGTCGTCTCCTACTTTTCAGGAGTTGGTGTAAGCGTAGTGTTAGTCGAAACAACTGTGGAATTTGTCGGCGGTTTTTCACGTTCGGTGATGCTGCGTTCAAGACTGTGTTTAAGGTCGGCATATTTTGAGTTGGTCACAGCGTCGAGTTGCGCCCGCGCTTCAGCATAACGTCCGGCAAGCATTTTAATTCGGGCCAGATGAATATAAACACCCTCGCGTTCGATGTCATCGTGGGCGATTTGAAGCGCGTTGCTCCAGGCCGCAAGCATTTCGTTGGTGCGGAGCGGGCGGATTTCGTAGTAACTGTCCGCACAATCAGTCGCGAGCCGGAAATTGCCAGGGTCGAGTTGCATCGCCTTGCGATAAAGCGCGAGTGACTTGTCGAAAACCTGTTGCTCGTTGATGTGATAAAAATCCCTCGCGTCCTTGCGATAAAGATAAACCACCGTCGCGAGATTTTGGTAATACACCGGCTCCGCTGGATTCAATTCGATGGCTTTGGCGTAATCCGTGAAGGCGTTGGTGAGCAAGCCGTTTTCGCAGTAATAGTTGGCGAGATTATTCCAAGCCGCCGGATTTTTTGGGTCGAGCCGGCTGGCCTTTTCATTTTGCCGCATGGCGGCTTCTTCCTCGCCGATGTCATTCAAAAAACTGCCATAGGCGAGATGACCGCCCGCGGAATCCGGATAACGCCGCAAAAAATCCTCATAGCCGGTGCGAATCCCGTTCAGCCGGGCCATGATGCGCCGGTTCAATTCCGCTTTCGACTCACCCGCACCTTGCGCCGCGAACGCATTATTGTCCTGAGTCCATTTGGTCACCTCCGCTTGTGCCGCGTCGTCCTTTGCCATCAACTGCTTCAATTCCATTTCTGCCGTGTCATTTGAATTCGTGATCGGAATCGAGATGTTGATGTTCTGCTGAATGACATTACTGGACGCGAGCGCCTGATTCGTTGTCATCAGCGCGCCCAAAAGACCGATTAAAAGCTTATTCACGTCAGCAACGTATCATTTTGGCAGCATGAGTCGAGGAACAAGCAGGAATCGTCATGGACTGCCCCCTTTACAGTAGATTTAATTCGCCTTCTCAACTAACTCTTGAAGCTTGGCAATCGGAACATACTGAACATGAAAATCAGAAAAAAGCACTGCGACCTTATCGGGATACGTCGCGGTTGATTTCCAAAGGTTTGTTTTCTCGTATGCAATTATTCCCTGCATACCGCTCGTCCCTAGGTAAACATAGGAAGAACACTGGTCAATTTGTGTTGGGTTTTCCTTCCAGTCTGAAGGCAGGACTTGCTGCTGGACGAAATTGTTCGTCACGTAGAAAATAGCGATGTGACTGGTGGAGATATATCCGGGAACAAGGTTGGATAAACGCGGAGGCAATTCGCCGTGTTGGTGTTGGTAACTTCTTATAGCCAAACCCACTTCATATAATTGGCCGCAACTTGTGATTCGAGGACCATTCACGGCGCGCGGTGATAAATCGCATCCTGTGATTAGGGTAAAGGCACCAACTGCCAGCATCATGTGCCTACAGATGACAACACTAAACGTAAACGGGTCGGTTCTTGATATTGTCATATTTTCGTTCTCCGGACTTTCTTTGCTTAAACTGCCAAAGCAATCCAGGCGATAAGTCCGGCCAGTGCGGCCAATGTCACCGGAATGCCCAATCGGGCGAAATCCCAGAAGGAAATTTTGATTCCCAGTGCGCGGGCCTGTTGAACCACAATGATGTTGGAGACGCTGCCGATGATGATAAGACTCCCGCCAAAGCTGTTGGCCAGTGCCAGAATGTAAGCTGCGGTGGGCTGCGATAGATTGATGACTTTGAGCAGCAGCATCACGGTCGGTGCGTTGCTAATCAGGTTGGACAACCCTGCTGTCGTCAGAGCCAGAGTAGCCGGAGCGTTGAGATCGAATCCGCCATGCGCCAGCCATTGGACGGTTTGGTCGCCGTAGCCGGTGGATTGNNTCCACCAATCCCAGCAAATCATCCGTGCGAAACTTGGTGCTGGCCAAATGAATGCCGGCTGCGGCCAGAACGATGACTTCCTTGGGCAACGGTGAGAAAAACAGGCCAATGACCACCACGAGAATGACCAGTCCCTTGATTGTGTGCGGCCGATTGAACGGATAGATTTGATGATTCAATGCGTCCGGGACGGGCAAAGAGGATTGCAACATTTTGCGTGAAAGCATCCAG
>PLNY01000378.1 GCA_003141915.1 Anaerolineae bacterium
GATGATGAAGGCGCATGTCTATGCCGTCTGCATGGCGCGCCGCGAGGACCTCGGCCCGCAGGCGTTGGTGCGCGGCGGATTTACCAGCATCGTCGAATATCCCGCCCGCATCACAACGCAAGTGTTTGAGATTGAAGGCACGATGGAATTGCCCGGACGATTTGATTTCACCACGCTGATGTCGGAAGGCACGCGCGACTTTGTCCCGATCTTCAATGCCACGTTGACGGCCATCCTGCTCCCCAACCTGCGCGTGGAGACGGCGGGCATGTTGATCAACCGCAAGCAGATTGATCTGATCGCGCTGCTTAATCAGCGCGTGAAGCCCGAAAGTTAAAGCAAATCGCTTGACCAGCGTGCAAGGGGATGATACAATCCGCCCGCTTTGGTATGGGTGGCTTCATGCCACCGCATACCGCACCGGTGATACGAGTCATTGGTGCGTAAATATGCAGTTGCCCCCATCGTCTAGAGGCCCAGGACGCAACCCTTTCAAGGTTAAAACTGGAGTTCGAATCTCCATGGGGGCACCAGACCGCTCCGTGCTGCAACGCTCCACAAGCCGTTGGAGATTACGTGGGCTAAATAAGCCATATTCTCCTCTGGAATGATAAGCGCCCGTAAGTTTATACAGGCGCTTTTTCTATTGTCATGAAGCACAGTTAAAGAATCAGTCTGCTATTTGTTCTTTGGGGGGATTGCCTTAAGTGAATGATGAATGTGGTTCCCTTGTTCAATTCGCTTTCCACTTCAATTGTTCCGCCCAATTCATTGACAATCGATTTAACAACATATAATCCAATACCGCTGCCCGGGATCTCGGCAATGGTAACGTTCTTGGCACGATAAAAGCGCTCGAATAGATGCGGAATGGCATCAGACGGAATGCCAAGTCCATGATCAATAATGGAAATTAGCGCTTCGTTTTCGACTTTCCTAACGACTACCTCGGCAGTACTGCCTTCGGGTGAAAATTTAACTGCATTGTTGATAAAGTTAATGAAGACTTGCTGAAGGCCGCCCTTCTCACCCATCACCGAGAGAGATTCATCGATAACATCAAGATGAATCGAGATTTTTTTCTTATAAGCGATCGGCATAATCGCCTGGACGGATTCCCGCAAAACAGGGATCAAATCCATGGGCGCGGCTTCAAGTTTTATGGCGCCGCTTTCAAAGCGGCCCGCCATCAATAACGTGTCAATTAAATTCTTCTGGCGGTTCAATTCGCTCTTCAAGGTGCGCCAGTATTCATCCAATTCCTCCTTCGTGCCGCCCTGTTGAATCAATTCCGTCATTAAAATCGTAGTGGTCAATGGCGTGCGTAATTCATGGGAAGCGCGATTAATAAAATCGGATTTCATATTCTCCAGGCGAGTCTGATTGGTCACGTCCCGAATCACAAGCAATGCTTCTTTGTGGATGATCGGTGACAGACGCGATTCATAAGCGCCATTACTGAATGGCAGGCTGAAACTTTGAACTTCACTAGATGCGGAAAAGCCCTGCTCTCCGCGCTCGCCCATGATTTTTTTAACCACATCTTCCGGCCAGATATCCGATAATTTTTTCCCGGAGATCATTTCACGGTGCATATAGAGAGGGTGATCTGGATTCGCACTGTAATCCAAAATAACGCCATGGATATCCAATCGTATGAGAAGGTCCGGCATGGCCGAGAGGATGATCCGGTTACGCACTTCGTTCAAACGGATCGTCTCTTCATAACTATAACGCTGGAGCGCTGAACCAATCAGGTTTGCGGCCACGTCTGCCGCGTCCCGCTCGGACGATGACCAGGTAACGTCTTTTGATTCATAAAAAAGACCCAGAAAGCCCCAAGATCCCAGCGTTCCGCCTATAGGCACAACGGCAAAAGACGGCCCCAATGCGACGCCATTGCCATTGAAAAAATTGATGCCCGATATCTTTAGGATGGAGGAAATAAATGGGACAATCACGCTGGAAATATCAATATTGGGAGAGTTTTGTCGATTCCATTTATATTGGATGTTAATGGTTGGGCGGGACGAAAAAGTATTAATCTCAAAAATAACGCAACCAAACGCATCAATGGCTTGGCCAAGAGATTCGAGAACTTCCGGTATCCTTGTTTCAATATTGGAGGAACGCAATAAACGCGCGGTTGCGTCGCTGATCGCGGAAAGTATCCGGGCGTGTTTCTGAAGCATTTGTTTCGAATATTTTCTTTCAGAAATATCACGTGCGACACTTTGGATATATGCGGGTTGGTTATCCTCGTCATAAACAATGGATGCGCTAATTTCAACCGGAAGTGTGGTCCCGTCCTTCCTCTTGAGAATTCGCTCATACAAACTTGGTTGATCCTCTACAAGGATGTCGTGGCCAATACTTTCACCAAGCGACATGACCTTACTAACGGGCATTCCAATTAATTCATCTTCTTCATAGCCTAACAAATTCAATGCCCGGCGATTCGCCGCAAGGTAATGCAAATCGAGTCCGATAATGAACACGCATTCCCCTGTCTGGTCAAACAAGGCCCGGTAATGCGAATTCTCACCCCACGTCTCGATATGCTTCTTCGACAGTGGCAATGAACCAGCAGGGAGTTTACTTAGAGGAATGGTCTTATCATCCATAGATAATGTCCTCGGGTCGATGGTCAGGTAGAACAGCCTGTACGTGACATCCCTCGGAAACTTCGAGTAACCGGACATCACCGTCCAAGCCTCGGAATACAGCACGCGCAATCGTCAAACCGACCCCCATTCCATCGTTTTCTCTCGTATCGCCCTGGCTAATCTGGTAAAAACGCTCAAAGACCTTTTCGTGCAGATCAAGAGGAATTCCTGGCCCGTCATCCTCAACGTCTATCGAAACGCCCCCATTCAAACCCGGTAACATCGTCAAGCGAATTCTTCCTCCAGGCAAGCTGAATTTGCAGGCGTTATCAACAAGATGTATGAGAGCATGTATGAATTCACGACGCGGAGCCGTGATCTTACCGGAAGCCGGAATTTCATATTCAAATTCCAATCCCTTAATCTGGTATCTCTCGAGTCTCTTATTGACCGCAGGACGAATATCCGAATTCAGGTCAATTCGTTGTCTGATCGTATTAAGGCTTCCTTGATCAATATTATTCAACAAGATTAGGTCAGTAATAAGCGCATCCAAACGATCGGCATTCGATAATGCTATCCTGATGAAATGGCTTTGTTCCTCCGGGGTATTAAACTTTTGATTTGCTACCAACTCCAAGGGCATCATGATGTTCGTCAATGGGGTACGCAACTCATGATGAAGGTTCTGTAAAATTTCACGCCGCAGCCTGTTCATGTCCTGCTCGGCAATCGCCTTCATTTGATCGCGGCCGCGTGCCTGCTCGGTATTTACCCGTCGCAGGACGGCCTCGATCCTTGCCAATAATTCATCAGTCACAAATGGTTTTGTAATATAGTCATCCGCTCCTTCTTTTAAACCGTTGATTTTATCCATTGGGTCGGTGCGAGCGGTCAAAAATATAAAGGGAATGGAGGCCAACTTCGGGTCCAAGCTCATCAACTTACGAAGCTCGAACCCATTGGGAGGCGGCATCATAATGTCACACAGAATCAAATCTGGCAGAGTTTCTTTGGCCTTTTGTAACCCCTTGTCTCCATCTTCGGCTGTGATAACCCCATAGCCGCTCCGCTTGATCGTCGCCGCCAAGCCCATCAGCAGGCCTGGCTCATCATCAATAATCAGGATGGTTGGTTTCTGATTCACAGTTACTCATCGGGGCGCAAGGTACGAGTGGTTCCCTTGGCGATATCAACCAGTCTGGCATCATTTTTGACAAACATCATTTGAATATCGGAAATCGAAATTAAATCCCCAGAATTCAGGACACAGCGTTCTATTTTTTTGCTATTGACAAATGTTCCCGTTGTGGATTCCTGATCGTATAAAACATATTTGCCGTCTTCAAACCGAATCTCCGCATGGAAGCGCGACACAGATACTTCGGGAAAAACAATATCATTTTCCAGCAGGCGGCCAAGTCGAATTACTTTTTTTACTAACGGGGTCATTTGCCGGTTGATGATTAAATAAGCATTTTGTTCCGGTGAGAATGGACCAGTTCCCGTGGGTTCAGGCATATCAAGTTCCTTTCTTTGCCTTCCTGCAAGTATAAACAGCAAACTCTACAAGAACATTGCAACACACTGGCAACCTAAGACCGGTAAAGGTGGAGAGAAGGAATAACCATCCTCATTTGAAATTAGCAACCTCCCTTAGAAATAATCCGACCGCCATTGGATCAAAGTGTTTTCCAGATTGCTCCTGAATATATTCAAGCACTTTTTCCTTTGGCCAGGCTTTCCGGTAGGGCCGGTCAGAAGTGAGCGCATCCCAGACATCCACTACGGCGAAAATGCGTGCTGTTAAAGGTATCTGATTCTCCTTGAGTCCGCTCGGATAACCGGTACCGTCCCACTTCTCGTGATGGCAGTAGGGAATATCAAGCGAGGAACGGAGATAAGTGATCGGGGCAAGCAGGTCATATGCGAATTGCGGGTGTTTGCGCATAATTACCCACTCTTCACCAGTGAGCGCTCCAGGCTTATGCAGGATCTCATCAGGAATAGCCAGCTTGCCGATATCATGGAGTAATGCTCCCCAGCGGACGTACCTCAATTTGTCCGGGGGAATGCCAAAATCTCCGGCTAATTTAACTGTCATCTCTGTCACCCGCCGTGAGTGACCTTCGGTCTCCTTGTCGCGAAAATCCATGGCTTGCGACCAACCTTCAATCGTCTCATCATAGGCCATGAGTAGTTCCGCATTGGAACTCTGCAGGTTGTCGAAAAGCTGGGCAATGTCAATGGCGATAGCGGCCTGTCCTCCCAGTATTTCTAAAAATGCACGACGCTCCGAATCCATCTCCAAAGGTTCGCGCTGGAAGACCTCCAGAACGCCTTTGACGCTGCCTTTGGAAGTTAGCGGTATCCCGATATAGGTGATAAAACCCTCTTGGGAGAACTCGTCCGAGCGGGATAATTCGCCCATAGCCTGGGACAGGTTCTGAATCACAACAATTCGCCGCTCGAGCACTGCCCGACCGGCATAGCCTTCGCCGAGGCGCAGATTGGTGTGCTGAAGCGCCTGAGTGCGAAAGCCTTGTCCAATGGAAAACTGCAGGGTCCGCGTGAACGGGTTGAAGATCAAGATATCCGCAGCATGAATATCAAGTTGCTTTATAACCTGATCCAGCAGAACGTTAAGTGTGAGATGCATATCGAAGCTGCTGGAGATCGCCATGTCAATGGTCCGCAAAGCAGTCAGATTCTGCATGCGCCGCTCGGTTTGCGCGTATAGGCGCGCATGCGCCAGGACCAAGGCAGCCCGTTCGGCAAAGATCGTCATCAGGCGTTCATCGCTGGCAGAAAAGGCATTCGGCTGTGCGCTCTGAACGTCAATCACTCCGATTACCCGCGAGCCGATCTTAAGCGGGATGGTCAGCTCTGACTTGGCTATCTCCCAGCCGGGAATGTAGGAAGGGTTCGCCCGAACATCAGGTGTATTGATGCATTGAGCAGTGCGAATCGCTTCAGGAACCAGTCCGGGGCCATCCAGAGTAAGTTCGACCTTGCTTACTTGATCGGAGTATGGTCCCATAGCGGCAATACGGATAAGTTTTTTATAATCCTCATCAACCATCAATAAACTGCAGTTAGACTGTCCGAACTCATCCAACACAGTTTTTAAAACAGCCTGAGCTAGTCCAGGGAGGTCAAAGGGAGACTCGGCTAACAGGGATCCGGATGCACGATATAGCCTGGCCAATTCTTCAGATCGACGCGCCAACTCCTCTTCTACTTTCCTGCGGGCAGTCATGTCATGAACAATAGATCCAATTCGGAAGCCGCGTTCCGCCTTGATCGGGAACGCATTCTGCATGATGACTTTACGCTCTCNNCGGCTGACTAAATTGTAGTAATTCGCCTTTCTGAAACGCATCCTGCATAGCCTCTTTGAAAAACTCGATACTGCGATTTGCGCGGTGTTCTGGCGGCAATAACTGGAACTGCATTTCAGCGAAAGAGGTGCCCACCGCCTCGGCTCTCGAAATTCCTGTAATTTTTTCCTGAGCGGGATTCCACTCAATAATCTTTTCCTGCTCGTCAATCAAAACTGCTCCATCAACAGATTGCTCGACGAACGTACGGAATCTTTGCTCGCTTTCGCGGAGAGATTGTTCCGTCTGCTTGCGCGAAGTAATATCGTGCGAG
>PLNY01000135.1 GCA_003141915.1 Anaerolineae bacterium
CCGGGTCCGCCCATCGTGATTCCAGCCTGTTGGAACGCTGTAAAAATGTCCTGCCCGCTTAAATTCATAGCCGTGATCGCCTGAATTTGAGCTGGCGGCATGGCGTTCTCAATCGCCGTAATTTGCGTTGCGACTTGCTGTCTCATCGCCATCATCGTCGGATTCGGCTGCGGCGGTACACCAGGCGTTCCCTGGACGCCGCTGAGATTCGGCTGCAGCGCATTAGGCGTCCCTTGGAAACCACCCTGCTGCATTCTTCGTTGCGGCATAGCGCTTTCCATTTGCTGCAACGACTGCCATAGCGGCAGCAGTTGAGTAGCCTCCTGCGCTGTCACCGCATTGGAGGTACCGGCCAACTTCAACATTCCAGCCGCGAGTTGCAAGGCAGAGATGCCAGCTGTTGGAGTCCCGTTCATTGGCGCGGAACTTGTTGAGCTTGAAGAGCTTCCATTCGACGCGGTCGGCCCGCTGGGGGCGGTGCTCATCGGCGTTGAAGTTGATACACTCGAAGAGCTTCCGCTCGATGGGTTCGATCCGCTGGTCGGAGCAGGTTGAGACGAACCTGCAGACGAACCGCACGCCGTCAGTGCCAGCACAAGGATACTGAAAACTGTAAGTGCAATAACTTTTTTCATTCGATCTCCTTTTTTATACGAAGTGTGCAGTATATCAAGGGCATTCTCCTGACTGGTAAAGAAAATGTGTTGATTTTATGAGAACAATTAATCCTTTAAGAAATGCTGATGAACATAATAACAATCGATTTGGCGTTGGCGAATCAATGGATTGATAGGCGTTGAACAGGCATAGTGCTACCCGGAAGAACAATCGGTCATGCGACTTTGTAGCTTTGCGGCATGCCCAAAAACGAGTCATGAGCTTGAGAGCTGCACAACGGATCAAGGCCCGACTTGTTTGCGCTTCGGAAAGCTGGCTACCAAAGAGGGTTTTGTAACGGAACATGGCAGTTTCTGCCAGGGAACGTCCATGATAACCAGAAGCATTTTTCCAGGCAGCCCGTCCATATTTGCAATGTAGCGTAAGTCTCATCTCGTTGGAGACGTTCTGCTTTTGAATTGCCGTGTTGCCAAATGTGTGATATTCCAAACAACGAATGCACAACCCTTCGGCAGCCCGGTTGGACAGGTGATATATATTTTTCAAGGTGAGCATGATCGTAGTGGATTAAATGCCATTGCAAGCCCTAAAAGGGCGAACCAATCCCTAACTCTGACCCTGTTATCGGGTTAGCAGCATTTTTGTCCCGGCCGCGCCTTTGTGCTTTTAGCAGCCGTCTTCTCCGCGGAGGATGCCGGAAACTACTGGTCGATTATTTCGACGCTACGAGTCCGCGCCAGCTTATGCCGAGATTAGGCTTGTCCGCGCTTAGGGTTGGCATGTGCATGAAGCTGGGACAAAATGCTCCGATCCCTGACCAGAAGAGTGCGCACACTTGTAAGCTGTCAAGTTGCAAGACCTGAAGGTCGGTATCTGCACCACAATGCATTGATTCGTCCCTGAGCCGTAATATGTTCCAGCAGGACAACTGAGGGCAGAGGGTGCCAGCGTGGAGGTGGCCATTGGGACGGAAGTCACTGTTGGGGCAGAAGTAGCCGTTGGGGCGGCCGTGGAGGTTGAAGTTGCCGGGACAGTGGGCGTGTTCGTAGAAGCGGGCAACGCAGTGGCAGGGACTGAAGTGGCAACTGGAGTCGCGGTGGGTCCCCCGCAGGAGGTCAACAACATCACAGTGAAGAGCAATCCCGCGATCAACAAATTTTTTCGTTTCATTTCTTACTCCTTCGGAGAATCACTTGATTCTTCACATTAGATGAATGGCCTGCTTGGTTTTACCAGCCTTGAATGGAAATTTAGATATCATTTCGTATTTCCGGGTTCAAATCATGAAAACTGGCGCATATAAAGTATAGTCCGCTTCAATTAACCTATGATTAACCCATGATTACACATAACTTATCTGTTTTGGAAGAGCCAATGAGGAAAGATTTGAATGGCAGTCCAGGAAACGGTAGTATAGCTTGCCAGCCGGCAATCAGGTCGCGCATCTTCTGCGAGTCATCCTTCGTACTTTCCGTTTTGCCTCGCAGCAGGTTTTGTTTTCATCGACAAGCCTATTCATTCCTTGTGAATCGAGAAGTTTTCATCTACAATACGTCTAAAGGAAGATGACATGATGGATAATCAGAGTCGACTACCGAAAGCAAGGAAACCCTCCAATCGAAAATGGATTGTGCTCGCCGTTGGAGTCGGAATTGCGCTGATAGCTGTTGTAGCGGCTGTGGTTCTAGTCACATTGGCTCCAATGACTGGAAAAGTATTTAGCTCGATTTCCATCGAAACGCCACAAGTCATTGACACATCACAAGTCATTGACACACCGCAAAGTCCATTGCCGAATGTGGTTATGCCTCCCGCGCGAGATCATCCGCAGGCGAACGGCAACAAGATGGGCGATCCAAATGCGCCGGTCAAAATGACTGAGTTTGGTGATTTTCAATGTACTTATTGCGATGAATTTTGGATCAATACAGAA
>PLNY01000456.1 GCA_003141915.1 Anaerolineae bacterium
CAATTCAATTTCTGGATTTTAAATTGAGATTTTGTTAACACAACTCATATCCCAGCAGAAAATCGCGGGTGATAAAATCACACCATGCTTCCTGACTTCCGCGTTCACCAGCGCGACTATTTGCTTGAGATCGTCCGCCTGCTGACCGAAGAGCTCGACCTTGAAAAACTATTGGCGCGCATTTTGCGCGTCTCGGTCGAAATGCTGGCGGGACAAGCCGGGCTGATTGCATTGAAAGAAACTGAAGGCTGGCGCGTAGCGGCAGCGCACAGAATCCCACCAGCGTTCCTGAGTTATCTTGAGCCGCTTCTCGGCGAAGAAAAAGTCCGTGAACTGGACGTGCGCGAACTCAACCGAATGTTAAAAGATTTGACGTACACCGCCAGCCTCGGATTGCTGAATGGGACTGGTCTTCCGCTCGCCGCGCATGGACAAGTGATCGGCGTGATCTTTATCTTCCGCAACTATCCCGATCTCTTCACGCCGAACGACCGCATCTTACTTGAATCATTTGCAAACCAAGCTGCAATTGCGGTATTCAATGCCCAGCTTTACGGGCAGGTCAGTTACGAGAAGCAGCGTCTCGATGCGCTTCTCGATTCCGCGGCGGACGGCATCTTGATCCTTCATGCCGATCACAGTGTTGAAAGATGCAACCCTGCATTCGAAAAACTTTTTGGCGAAGCCCGCGCAGATGTGGTTGGCAAACATCATTCTGAAATCATTCAATGGGCAAATGAACCGCAAGGCACAACGCTTGAAGAAGCCGAGCAAGGCGGATGGCCGTTAACGCCGAATGCCACGCTTTATGTGGAAGGTGATTTGAAGCGTCCGCTTCCTCCTCCGCTGCCAGTCGGCGCTACTTACGCCCCGCTTCTTTCTGACGAAGGCAAACTCCGCAACATCGTGGTTACGGTGCGAGATATTACGCACTTCCGCACCGCAGAAGAAATCAAATCCACCTTCATCTCCATCGTTAGCCACGAACTTCGCACACCGGTTGCACTCATCAAAGGATATGCATCCACTTTGCGCCGCGCCGACGCAAAGTGGGATCGAAAAGTTGTCAGCGAAAGTTTGACCGTCATCGAAGAAGAAGCAGACCGATTGTCCAAAATGATCGACGATTTATTGGATGCCTCGCGCTTGCAAGTGGGCGGACTCAGCATCAATCGAGCTGACGTTTCGCTCCCCGCTCTGGCCAGCCGCGTCGCCGAACGGTTTACGACTCAATCCAAGAAGCACACCGTCACCACCGACTTCCCTGATAAATTTCCAATCATCCTTGCCGATGAAACGCGTATCGAGCAGGTGATTGCCAATTTGGTTTCCAATTCATTGAAATACGCGCCGAAAGGCGAGATCAAGATCAGCGGCTCGGTGCGGCCTGAGCAAGTAATCGTTTGCGTAGGCGATGAAGGTCCCGGCATCGACGCGCAAGACCTGCCGCACATCTTTGACCGTTTCTATCGCTCGACCAATGCCGTCAAGCAAACCAAGGGCGCGGGGCTGGGATTGTATCTGGCGCGAGCTATTATCGAAGCGCACGGTGGACGCATCTGGGCCGATCCAAAACCCGACTCAGGTGCACGCATTTGCTTTTCTTTGCCACGATAATTTGCAGGGACGGGGCGACGCTCCGCCCTCGCAACCAATGGTAAAATTGCACGACGTTTTCTGAGTGCCAAATATCGAGCAATAGAAATCAAATTTTGAAGGGCAACATGGCTGTTTCTTATCCACCCCGCAGTAAAGTTGAAAAAAGACAAACATGGAACGCGGAAAGCGTTTTCAAGAATCACAAAGCTTGGGATGAAGAAGTCAAAAATATTCTGGCTGATATTGAGCCTTTGAAAAAGTTCAAAGGGCGATTGGGTGAAAGTCCCGCTGTGTTNNTTGGGAAGAAGAAGTCAAGAACATAATCGCTGAAATAGAGCCTTTGAAGAAATTCAAAGGAAGTTTGGGTGAGAGTCCCGCTGTGTTGCTTGAGGCGATGGCAATGCTCGAGGGATTTCTCGTGCGCGCCCAGCGCGTCTACATGTATGCTAGTTTTGCCGCGGCGGTGGATACGACCGATCAAGCCGCGGCGGGCATGCAAAGCCAGGCCGGCAGTATGTTCGGACAGGTGGCATCCGCCGCCGCTTTCATCCGTCCTGAATTGCTTTCAATCGGCCGAGTCCAACTCGATGAATGGATGAAGCAAGATTCAAAGCTTGCGGTCTATGCTCATTTCTTCGATGATCTGTTCCGAAAAGAAAAGCACGTTCGCTCCAGCGAAGTGGAAGAATTGCTCGGCATGTTGGCTGATCCGTTCCAAGGTCCGGCAAGCACATCGAGTTTGATCGCCAATGCAGATTTTCAATTCGCGCCCGCAGTCACCAGCAAGGACAAGAAGCTGGTTGTGACGCAGAGTTCCATTCACGAAATTCTGAATCAGCCGGATCACAAAGCGCGGCAGACAGCTTGGAACAATTACATGGATCGTCACGTGGAATTCAAAAATACGCTGGCGAGCAATCTTACCACATCCATCAAAGCCAATGTATTTTATGCGCGCGCCAGAAACCATGAGTCGTCGCTGGCGGCTTCGCTCTTTGAACAAAACATTCCAGTGGAAGTTTTCCATAATCTAATCAACACATTCAAAAAGCATCTGCCTGTTTGGCATCGCTACTTTGAGATTAAGCGCAAGGCATTAGGTCAACGCGACATTGCGTATTACGATATGTGGGCGCCGCTCGCCAAAAAACGTGTCAAGATTTCCTTTGAACAAGCCGTGGACATGATCTGCGAAGGTCTCGCGCCGATGGGCAAAGATTATGTGGCGGCGCTCCGCAAGGGCTGTCTCGAGGAACGCTGGGTGGATTGGGCGCCGAACAAAGGCAAACAAAACGGCGCGTTTTCTTATGGCGCGCCGGGCACATATCCGTTCATCATGATGAGCTTCACAGACGAGTACGCGAGCGTCAGCACGCTGGCGCATGAACTCGGTCACTCGATGCACTCGTACCTCACGTGGAAGAATCAGCCGCTGGTTTATGCCGACTATTCGCTCTTCGTCGCCGAAGTCGCATCGAACTTTCATCAAGCCATGGTGCGCGGCTATTTGCTCGACACCGTGAAAGATGCCAACTTCCAGATCACGTTGATCGAAGAAGCGATGTCGAATTTCTTCCGCTACTTCTTTCAAATGCCGACGCTGGCGCGCTTCGAACTGGAGACTCATCAACGCGTCGAGAATGGCGATGCACTGACCGCCGATTCAATGATGGACCTCATGGCGGACTTGTTCACCGAGGGCTTTGGTCCAAAAGTGAAAGTGGATCGGCCACGCGTCGGGATGGTTTGGTCCACCTTCGGGCATCTCTTCTCGGATTATTATGTCTATCAATATGCCACCGGAATTTCCGGTGCGTACGCGCTTTCTGGTCGCATTCTGCGCGGCGAACGCGGTGCGGTTGACGATTATCTCGCTTCCTGAAATCGGGCAGCTCGATGTATCCGCTGGATGTGTTAAGGAAAGAGGGCGTTGACTTGACCACGCCGAAGCCCGTTGAAGAAACGTTTGCCGTCATGAAAAGTTATATTGATCGATTGGAAGAACTTGTAAGTTAAATATCATTGTGAGTTTTCGAGAAGCAATCCTCGTAAACATAAGATTGCTTCGCATCGCTCGCAAAAACATATAAAAAACTTTGATTGGAAATCATTCGATGCCTCAAACACAAATTGCATGTCCGCGCTGTAAACAAATGATCACTGCCAACGTCGAGCAACTCTTTGACGTAACCTCCGACCCGGGAGCCAAGCAACGCCTGCTCGGCGGAGTCTCGAACATGGCACACTGTCCCTATTGTGGTTATGAGGGCCGGCTCGCCACGCCCATTGTTTATCACGATGCAGATAAAGAGCTCCTGCTCACTTACTTTCCGCCAGAACTCGGATTGCCGATCAACGAGCAGGAACGATTGATCGGACCGATGATCACGCAAATCATGAACCGACTGCCGCCTGAAAAACGCAAAGGGTATTTGCTTAAGCCCACCGCAAACTTTACATTTGAGTCGATGATGGAAACGATT
>PLNY01000276.1 GCA_003141915.1 Anaerolineae bacterium
TTGAATTGGATGGAAGTGTCCATCGAATCAAAGTGAAGAAGATGCCCATCGCGGTAAGGTGCTTAATGAAATGGGCTTGCGCGTCATCCGTTTTTGGAATGGAGAAGTAGAAAAGAACTTAGCGGAAGTACTGAGAAAAATACGCGCTGAACTTAATGAATCCTTATGATTGGCTTTTCTTGACGCGCATCGAAAGAAAGAAAAATGCGATCAATCCAGGCAAAGAGATGGAAAGCATAGTAAGAAATATTTGCCGAATGCATCTATGCTTTCAGTAAAACTAGAAACGAGGCATCCACATGAATGGCAAAACAGTTTTGATCACGGGCGCGAGCGCGGGCATTGGCCTGCAAAGCGCCATTGGCTTGGCAAAGTTAGGCGCAGAAGTGGTGATGGTGGGGCGTGACGAAAAGCGCACCGCGCAGGCGGCGGAACTCGTTAAATCACAAACCGGGAATCAATCCATCTCCTATCTGCTGGCTGATCTTTCATCGCTGAAGGATGTCCGCAAGCTGGCAGGAGAGTTCAAGGACAAATATAAGAAGCTGGATGTGCTGCTCAACAACGCGGGCGCAGTATTTTTGCGCCGACACGTGAGCGTGGATGGTTACGAAATGACTGTGGCGTTAAATCATCTCAATTATTTTTTGTTGACCAGTCTGCTGTTGGATATGATCAAAGCGGGTCCATCGGGACGCATTGTCAATGTGGCTTCACGCCAACATTATCGCGGCCACGTGGACTTTGATGATCTGCAAAGCCAGCATGGATATAACGGCATGCGGGTTTATGGCATGTCCAAGTTAATGAATGTGTTGTTCACGTATGAATTGGCGCGGCGATTGCAAGGCACGAACGTCACCGCCAATTGTCTGCATCCGGGATTCGTCGCCAGCAACTTCGCGGGCAATAATGGCTGGTTCGTGCGTTTCGCCATGCGTTTCATGGCTGGACGCATCTCGGTCGAGGATGGAGCCAAGTGTTCGATCTATCTGGCCTCCTCGCCGGATGTGCAAGGGATGAGCGGAAAATATTTCAACTACGATCTGAAGGAGACGCGCTCCTCTGATGAATCGTATGATGAGACGGAAGCAAAGCGCCTATGGGATGTGAGCGAGAAGCTGGTGGCAATAAGCAAATGACATCCCTTGAAATCCTTGCTTAGACCGCGCCGGATGCGAATGCTTTTCTATGCAAGGAAGCTTTATCTTAAGGTGGATATAAATTTTGCTTGGTTGCTTCACGATAGTTTCTGTAACATCATCCAAGCACAGGGCCATACCATCCATTTAAGCTTCCTTTTCTTATTCATCCATTTTAGCCTCTTGTGGCTTTAATTTGCTTTTGAGATCAATTCCGCCGACATGATATTCGTCATTGGAATGGACAGCTCCATTCTAATCAGGCCGCCTGCCGCGGAACTTGGATCGCTGCCGCCAATGTAATATAGGATGTATTCATCGCCTTGCATCATGACATTTGCAATGCTCTCGTCCACAAGAAACGTCTTCTCGCCAATCTGCACCTCGTGAATAGTTTTGGGCATCTTCACTCCCATGCGCACTGTTACGATATTGATGCGCCCTTCCGCCTTTCTGACCGTCTCTTTGGAAGTATTCGTATCAGCGGAAATGCCGATTGCAGCCAAAGCATGGTTTAGCAGGCCATTTTTTTTGCGATTCAAGATATCATTTTTCTGTCTTTCAGATAATTCGCCCTGCTGGTTTGCTTGCAAATCTTCTTCATCGAACTTGAAATAGTCTTTCAGTTTTTGGTCGTCCATTTTAGCCTCCTATGGCTTTAATTTGCTTTTGATTTTTAGCAGTATCGAAAATTGAAAGATTCAAAATAAACAAAAAGACCAATCCGAACCAAGCGCTTATGGGATGTGAGTGAGCAATTGGCGTCAATAGGCAAATGACCTTATGGATTCTACTTAACGGTGTCGAAGGACTGCGTGATGGTCTGGCTTGGTCCCGCAAATAACGTGCCATAGGCGCTGTTACCGGACTCCTTTGTAAACACGCCTTGCGCGGCACAACAGCTGGGCTTCTTGCTCAAGACGGTCAGCGGACTCGAGGCCGTATAAGTAATACTGCCCGCGCCAGCCGAGAAATGCGTGGCCTCTCCATTGGTTGGTCCCACGAGATTAAGCTCGAAGACATTGATCGGTGCGAGATCGGCGGTCGTAATACGTTGTGTCGGATTTGAATGGTTGACATTCAACGATTCCAACAAGGTCTCCATGCTCGTGGACTTGCCTTTATTGTCAATAATGAGGTACTTTGCGCCATTGACGTTCTGGTCCTTGTCATATTCCAGGCTAATCGTAAACTTGTACCCGGCGGGCAGAGTGGCACCCGGCAAAGTGAGCATTAACAGCCCATGGTTATTGATCAGGTCGCTGCCAGATGGAAGGTTAAGCGACTCCCTGAAACTGTCCGAAGGCCAGTTATCAACCATTGCGAATATTTTAAGTGGCGAACCGTTGGATGTGCCGAATCTCATGATGTACTGCTGCCAAACGCAGTTCGCACCTTGCGGGGAATAACCGTTCAACTGGATGCTGAAGCCGATGTCAGTTTTGATGTCCTTCGTAACCTCAACGGTTACTGACAGCCCCGTCACCGGTTCACAATCATTGTATAGGAAATAATTGGAATTGCTCCCGAGTCCTCTACCTGGGGCAGGTACGGGCCCAACGGTGGGTGTGGCGCTCGGCGGTAAAGCGGTCTCTGTCGGTGTGCCGACTTTTGGTGTACGAGTTGGTTTGACTGTTGCGGTGGGAGCTGATGTATCCATAGGCAGGTTGCACAACATGGATATGGCAAGAGGCGTTGCACCTGCGGCCATCAGTTTAAGAAAATTACGTCTGTTCATAGATTGTTCCTTCCGTCATATTTATAAAATATTTG
>PLNY01000221.1 GCA_003141915.1 Anaerolineae bacterium
CTTTTGCAGAAAATTCACCGCCGCAACTTCAACGCGGTCGACAAGAGATTGGTTGTAAGGACTTTGCGAAGCACCCCTTGCGGGCAAGTCCTTACTCCCTTTTTTAATGTCCCATAATCCGGTCTCCACGCTTTCACCATTGGAATAATGAACAAGATCGGCATCACCTTTCACTGCGGCTTCAATCGTTGATTGCGTTTTTCGCAACGCTTCATCAAATCCCTGGTCCCTTTTCTTCAACGCGTGAGATTCGGCTAGCGCAATCAATCCTGCGGCATGGAGATGCAGATAACCGGCAGGCTCGCCGCGTTTCAATAAATGATCGCGGATTGTCTCTCGAATCAAACCCATTTCCGGCTCGACCGATTCACGATTCAAATGTTCGCCGCGTTCCCAGACCATTTGAACCGGGTCATGTTCCGTGCGCAACGCAAGGCTCTTCAAACCAAAGCCTGCCGCGCCCGCGGCGGTCAATGCGGATGTGAGAAAAGAAGGTTCGGCCTCCGGCAATAATCCAAAGAACGGCGTGCCAAGCGGAAGCAGATCAAAGAGATGCGAAAATGCGGCATGAAGCGCGGTGGCATTCCATGCCCAATCGTAACGTCTGCGGCGCAACGCGATCTTATACGGCTCAACCGCTTCGCGTCCCCATAACCAGCCCGCCCATAACGCGGACAGAGTCCAATACGCTTGATTGGGACGCGGCAGCGCAGTAACCACCGCCGAGATCGGGATTTCCTTTTTGACTTCATGCGCCAGGTCGTTGAGTCGGCCTTCGTAAATGCAGATGCCTCCGCTTTCTGGGATCTTGTTGGGCCACGCTTCGCACGCGACGCTCGAAGCGGTTTCCGTCCATATATTGATTCCACGCTCCAGCATCATCCAAACATTATGTTCGCGGAATTGATTCGGGGTGGTCAATTGTTTGGGGCGCGGCCGCTCCGACGGGTATCCCCACAACGCGTTGCCTGCATCGCACGCAACCAGGATCAGCGCGGTCAATGCGCGGCGGCGTTCCGGCGCGAGGTTCAAACCATCCAGACGATTGATGATGGTCGTCAACACATACAATGGACGCGGAAGATAATGCTGAATGGCTTCTTCGACATAAACGCGATCTTCATCGTCCAATGAAGCGACACGCTCGAAGGCGCGTGAGCGATGCAACGCGTCGGTGGAGGCGATTTTTTTCGCTCGCTCGATATCTTCCGGCGTGACAATTCGTTCCCCCGCGTCGCCGCACTCTTTGCAATCATAAACGCGCGCATAGGGTACGTCTTCGCCTTTTCGCCACAAAAAGGAATCGACAAAAACTTCATGTCCGCATTTTTCACACTTCGTCACATAAAGCGATTGCAGATGAATTTCGAGATGCTCTTCGCCTTTTTTCGAGGCGGCGAGATCCGCCAGCGCGGCTTTGAAATCCGATTCAGTTGGAGGATTCGCGGCCATTTCGAGCAGGAAGCGCGTAACAGGATTATTGACCGTGACGAGCACACGGTATCCTGCGCGGGCAGATTCGAGCGCAACTCGCGGCGTGAATCCGAACGGGTCGAGCAGCCACGATGAGGTCGGCACGTGATGCCAAAGCCACGTGGAAACCGTTCCTTCTTCAAGCGGAGGAATGAATCGTGAAAGCGGGCCGGGGTCAGCAGTTCTCAATCCGGCAATGTATGGCTGGTCTTCCATACATCAAGTATACATTGGAAATAAAATGCGGAAAGCGCCATCCGTGCCATGTCTTGATCTTAACCCCACTCTTGTCAACTCCTGCCACAAAGGGTATAAGCAACGGCTATAAAATTCAAAGACAAGAGCAGGAGAATTTATGGAAATGTCCATTCCCGGTTTCAGGTCCGTGCCGAAGACCGGGGTCATTTATGTGATGAGCGAGGCCGCCAAATATGGATTCAGTTATGACGATTCGGCGTGGGCCAACCTCGGGCAAGGCTCGCCGGAAACGGGTCCAATCCCCGATGCGCCGCCTCGCATCACAAACCTGACGATTGATCCCACCAGCCATCGTTATTCCGATATTCAGGGAAATCTCGATCTGCGCCAGAAGGTTGCAGATTATTACAACCAGATGTATCGCCGAGGAAAAAAATTCCAATACACGTATGAGAACGTCAGCATTGCCGGAGGCGGACGCATTGCGCTGACGCGTTTGGCTGCCGCGCTGGGCAACATCAACATGGGACATTTTCTGCCGGACTACACAGCCTACGAGGAACTGCTGAGTGTGTTCCGCGCTTTTGTGCCCATCCCCATTTTGCTTGATTACGAATCGGACTATCGCATTACATCCGCAGCGCTTCGCAAGGAAATCCTAGGGCGCGGCTTGCGTGCGCTTCTGTTGAGCAATCCATGCAACCCAACCGGCCAGGTTGTGGAGGGACGGGAACTCAAAGCATTGATCGATCTCGCCAGCGAGGCGCAATGCACGTTCATCATCGATGAATTTTATTCGCACTATATTTACAGCCGCGCCGCGAATCAATCCTATCGCATGATCTCTGCCGCGGAATACATCGAGGACATCAACGAGTCTGCGGTGGTGATCGTGGACGGGCTCACCAAAAACTGGCGTTATCCCGGCTGGCGCATCAGTTGGACNNCCGGATATCGCCATTCAGGAAACCATCGCCATCCAAAATCATTTCACGCGCAAACGCGACCTGATGCTGGACCGGCTTCAAGGCATGGGCATCGCGGTGGAAGATGCGCCGCAGGGAACGTTTTACGTTTGGGCCAATCTTTCCAAACTGCCCGCGCCGTTAAATGATGGCTTGTCTTTTTTTGAAGAAGGCTTGAAGGAAAATGTGATCACCGTGCCCGGCATGTTCTTCGATGTCAATCCCGATCGTCGTCGTTCTTTGCGGCGCTATCAAAACTATTGCCGAATCAGTTTCGGCGGCGAAATCGAAAAATTGGAGCTGGGACTCGCATCCATTGAACGGCTGATCAAAAAGTTTTCCTGAACGCTGGGCGTTCATCTTGATTCAGACCATTGCCGCAAACAAATCAAATAGCGGCATAGGCGGATACAGCACAGCAATTTGCTCGATGTGCGCCAATGATGCAAGTTGATGTTTGATCTCGGCGATGCCGCGCTCGTGATAGTCGCCGGTGTATTCGCGTCCGGCCACGCGGCGTCCGAGTTTGTAAAAAATATTTTC
>PLNY01000084.1 GCA_003141915.1 Anaerolineae bacterium
CCTGCAACAAACGATTTGCCAGGCTGGGAATTCCACAGACTGAGGAAGCGCGGCGCGCCTATAGGGAGTTAATTGTGACCACGCCCGGTCTCGGTGAATTCATTAGTGGTGCGATCCTCTACGACGAGACGATCCGCCAGCAGAAGAAAGATGGAACTTCCTTTGTTAAAGTCCTTACCGATGCTGGAATCATTCCCGGTATCAAAGTTGACATCGGTGCAAAGGACATGGCAGGTCATCCCGGAGAGAAAATTACCGAAGGGTTGGACGGATTGCGTGACCGCCTCAAAGAATATTTTCAAATGGGTGCCCGTTTTGCAAAGTGGCGCGCGGTGATTGCCGTGGGTGATGGCATTCCAAGTTGGGGTTGCATTGAAGCCAATGCGCAGGCATTGGCTCGCTATGCTGCATTGTGCCAGGAAGTTGGCTTGGTCTCAATCGTCGAGCCGGAAGTGCTCATGAATGGCGATCATACCATAGAGCGGTGTAGCGAGGTAACGGAAGAAATCTTGCGAACAGTTTTCAACCAGCTTTACACTCAGCGGGTGATGTTGGAAGGCATGATCCTGAAGCCTAACATGGTGCTTCCCGGATTGATGTGTCTAAAGCAGGAATCGGTGGATGAGGTTGCCGATGCTACGATGAGGTGTCTTTTGCGAACCGTCCCGGCTGCCGTTCCGGGAATTGCGTTTTTATCAGGCGGACAACCCGCAGAACTGGCTTCGTCCCGTTTGAATGCTATGAATGTCAGATTCAAATCGCACTTACCCTGGGAATTAGCGTTTTCATTTGCCCGCGCTATCCAGCAGCCAGCTATGGAAATTTGGCATGGCGAGGAGATTAACTTGCCGGCGGCACAAAAAGCTCTTTATCATCGGGCAATGTGCAACAGAGCTGCGCGCCGTGGCGAATATAATACCTCGGTGGAAAAGGCATGAGCAGCACATCAAGTATCCCACAGCTCAAGATACCTGTGGCATATCAAGGACAGAATGGGAAAATATTATGAAACCTAATAACGATAAGCTCAAGACTCCCGAATCAAAACCGGGATCAAAGCCTGATGCAAAAGACGATCTGAAATCTCTTCCTATGCCAGAAGTTGAGAAAAAGTTACAGTCATCGCCGGATGGACTCAGTCAAGCCGAAGCGCAGAAACGGCTGACCCAATANNCCGTGGATGATCGAAGTGGCGGTAATTCTGTCGGGCGTCGTCCGGCACTGGCCTGATTTTTTCATCATTCTCCTTTTGCTTGCAGCCAACGGCGTGGTAGGATTCTGGGAAGAACGGGAGGCGAGCAACGCCATTGCTGCTTTGAAGGCAAAGCTGGCGATTAAAGCACGGGTGAAACGTGATGGTAAATGGATCACTCCGCCTGCGCGTGAGTTGGTGCCGGGCGATGTAATCCGCTTGCGCCTCGGCGACATTGTGCCTGCGGATGCGCGCTTACTGGATGGTGATGAGGTGGAGGTAGATCAATCTGCGTTGACGGGAGAGTCTTTGCCCGTAGCGCGTAAGCCCGGCGAGGCAGTGTTTTCGGGGTCGATTATCAGACAGGGCGAAATCAGCGCTTTGATCTATGCTACGGGTGCAAACACCTACTTTGGCAAGACGGCGCAACTAGTGCAGGAAGCACACACTGTCAGCCATTTTCAAAAAGCGGTTTTGAAGATCGGCAATTACCTCATCATCCTTGCCGTGGCGCTGGTATCAGTGATTATTGCAGTAGCTATCATTCGCGGTGATCCGATTTTCTCCACTTTGCAGTTCGCCTTGGTTCTAACCGTGGCTGCGATTCCTGTAGCTATGCCAACAGTGTTGTCGGTATCGATGGCTGTTGGTGCTCGTCTGCTTGCAAGGAAACAGGCGATTGTAAGCAAACTGGTAGCTATTGAAGAATTGGCGGGTGTAGATGTACTATGTGCAGATAAGACCGGCACATTAACACAGAACAAACTGACTCTGGGTGATCCGTTCAGTGTGAACAATATTCCAGCCGAACAAGTAATCCTCGATGGAGCGCTTGCGTCGCGCGCAGAAAACAATGATACGATTGATCTGGCTGTACTCAACGGACTGAAAGATCGGAATATATTAAAAAATTATGAGGTGATTCATTTCCTGCCATTTGACCCTGTGCATAAACGCACCGAAGCAACTGTCAAAACCAAAGACGGAAAAACATTCAAAGTGACGAAGGGTGCGCCGCAAATAATTTTGCAATTATCTGCCAATGCCGGGCACGTGAAACCCGCCGTCGAGAAGGCAGTCAACGAATTCGCAGCACGCGGATTTCGTTCTTTGGGTGTGGCACGGGCTGAGGGTGACGGACAATGGCAATTTGTCGGTGTGTTACCTTTGTTTGATCCGCCCCGTGAAGATGCTAAAGCAACTATTGCAACAGCTCTTGCTATGGGTGTGAAGATCAAAATGGTTACGGGCGATGCACTGGCTATCGCTAAGGAAACAGCTAAAAAGTTAGATATGGGCACGAATATCCTTGATGCCGCTGATTTGGGCGATGTAGAGCATGATGAGACTTCACAAGTAGCCGAGTCCATCGAGAATGCCGACGGTTTCGCTCAGGTGTTCCCCGAGCATAAGTTCCATATTATGGATGTTCTGCAAAAACGTGGCCATATGGTCGGCATGACGGGTGACGGAGTTAATGATGCCCCGGCACTTAAGAAAGCCGACTGCGGTATTGCCGTTTCGGACGCAACTGATGCTGCGCGTGCGGCAGCGGCAATTGTTCTATTAACGCCGGGGCTTTCAGTGATTATTGACGCAATCAAAGAGAGCAGACGAATCTTCCAGCGGATGAACAGCTATGCGATATATCGTATCGCTGAAACACTGCGCGTGCTGTTCTTCATGACGCTTGCAATCCTGGTGTTTAACTTCTATCCGTTGACTGCAGTGATGATCGTGATGCTGGCGTTNNTATGACAACGTTCATTACAAGGATCAGCCTGAAGCCTGGAACATGCGCATGGTGCTCGGAATATCAACTGTGCTTGGGGTAATCGGAGTCATCTCCGCTTTCGGTTTGTTTTATCTCGGTGAGCGCGTTTTTCATCTCGACCGTGCACACATTCAAACATTAATGTATTTAAAGCTGTCGGTAGCTGGACATCTGACGATCTTCCTCACACGCACACGCGGTTCGTTTTGGTCTATACGTCCGGCAAAGATTTTATGGGGGGCCGTGCTCGGCACGCAAATATTGGCGACTTTAATAGCGGTTTATGGGCTGTTCATGACTCCCCTCGGCTGGGGTTGGGCCGGGTT
>PLNY01000455.1 GCA_003141915.1 Anaerolineae bacterium
AATCTGATCTATAACTATCCCACAAATCCCTGTATGTTAATTATATCGGCGAGCGGGCTGAGAATAAACCATAATACTTGCGCGAACGGCACGCAACCAGGTGCGTCGCTGTGGTTTAGGGTAACGAGCGGCACATCGTTTTATCCGGTCAATGAAACAGTGGAGGATAATGTTTTCTATTCACCGTACGCCGCGTATGCCATCCAGATGGATAACAGCGCGTCGCTGGCAAGCACGTTCTTGAACAATATTTATGACACGAAGGGAACAGTGTGGAAAATCGGCTCTACCACCTACACACTGGCGCAGGTTCAATCTTCTTTAAAACAGGATGCCGACTCATTAATCGTCGATCCGAAGTTCGTGAATGCAGTGCAAAATAATTATCATCTGCAAGCTGGAAGCCCTGCCATTGGCAATGCCTCTGACAAAGGAAATATCGGCGCCTATTAATCCCATCCATGGCCAACATTTTTCCAATCCTAAAAAACAGTTAGAAAAAGTTTCCGCGTCAACCTCATCGTTTGTTGGTGGGATTATGGAAAAAGCGCCCCTACTTTTCGAATGATCTGCACTGACAGCTTCCGCGCGGACTCGCCGCTAGCGAACAACTTCTAATGTGAAGGCATGCCAACAGTACGAAGCCAAAGGGCGTGCCCAATTTTGCCCAACTTGCCTTTCTCCTGCGCGGCAAGGATGCCCAGCAGAATCTGTGTTTCTGTTGAAAAGCTTGGACTTCTACATATTGGACAATCGCCTGGTGGATGTCCCAAAAGTTGGGCGACCGCTTTAGCCATCCCAAGTTGGCCTGGTTGTTTCAGGATGCTTACCCCAGAACTTCTCACTTTCATATCAGCATTGGATGGTGCAAAAGATCTTTCCGCCATTCTAAGCATAGGCAGGTCCGACGCTGAATCTCCAATTGCAAACGCTAGAGGTTGTTTCTCCTCCATACTTTCAAACCCTGCCCGCAACTCGGCGGCGAGCAGGCGAAGTCCGTTCCCTTTGTTGACCCCAGCAATGATAAAGTCAGTTTGGGACTCACCCTGGATGGCCTGTATACGCATCGAAGGCTCCAACCTGCTGAATACCACCTCCACCATTTCCCTGCTTAACCCTTGCCTATGTCCCGCTGGACTCAAACGGTAAGCGCGTACGGAATAGTGATATTCCTGATCGAGATAAACGCCCTCGATCCCGGCAAGAACCGCACCAAGGAAATCGAGACGGGTACGATCTTCGCAAGACAGGAGGGACCTGACGGCGCCGGTTTCATGGTTATATATCACTGAACCATATTCAGCCACACCGCCAGACAGATTATATGCGACGCATCTTTCACGGACTTCATCCAAGCTGCGGCCGGTTGCTAAAACAGGAAGAAAGCCATGCAATGTCAAGGCGCGCAACGCCATAGCGCCGGTTGGCGAAAGGCTCGGGAAACCCAGCTGATAGGTTTCCAACACTCCATCGATATCAATCGCACATATCGCCCCATACTTGTTGGGAACCAATCCCTTAAAAAATATTTCAGAATAATAATTTTGCATGGATTGAGCGAGGGCCTTTTGAACATCCAAAGGCTCGCTCGAAATAGGCGGCTTTTTCCACTGATTAACCAGTTCATGGATACGCTGAAGATTCCACAAATGCACCCAATGGTAAAGCAACCATCGCTCGGGAGAGATGGAACCTCCCGAAAGATTTTCATAGGCACGGCGAAGAAGTTCTGCAAAATTATTCTCCCGGCAGCTAACTGCCAGATCCGCCAGATCAAAGACCGGGTCATAGCAGAATAACTCAAAATTTCCAAAGGCCTTCTCATCAAAGTCCAATTTTTTGAGAGACAATTTCTCTGAGCGATTATCGGTAAACCAATTTGTAAGCGCCATACTCCCATCGATAACAGATGGATTCGGTACCTGTAACAAGCGCTTTATAGAGGCGTCAACTGCAATAATTCGAGCCAGTCGCCGTGCCCTCCCAAAAGCTTGACTAACAATCTCACTTGCAGCGCTCCATGCCGTAAGCCTATCAGGCAATTGCAGACTCGTATCCTCCATCATAGCAAGGGCACGATTTCGGGCCACAACATATGTTGCCATTTCTTTTGCCAAAGCGGCTTCGTTTTCCGGTTCAATCGAATTAAGCCGGCCTTCCTGCGGCAATTCCAATTGATATAACAATCCCGAAACTAAGCCGTAAACCTTCGGCAGGAACTCCCCCATCCGTTGCGTCACTGCCAAAGAATGCCCGCCAAAATACCCCATACCCACACCTCTGACGCGAACCCTCTGCTCCCAAGAGTGGTTACTGCTTCGATCTACCAGACGAACCTGATAAACAGCCTGGATGTGCTGGCGAGCCAACTGGAGGTCCAAGTGTGGTAACCTTTCAACCCGAGCTACAGAAATAGTGGGATGCATTAAACAGGATAAATCCATCTGCACGACAGAGGGAACAAGTCTCTCATGGATTTTCCAGTCATCCCAAGGCAAGAGAATCGATGGATACCCCTGCAATTGAGCAGGCAACGTATCCCGGGAGCCAAAGAGTTGCAACAGCAGAATTATCGAGCTGGCAGGTATGTTCGATCGCTTCAATTCTTCGCCCACTTGCGCAAGGGTATCGCCCGTGCTGGGAGGATCATCAGCTATTAAGGCAAGACCTCTCATCTGGGACAGAGTCTTAAGTTCAGATTTTTCCGAATAAAATAACTGCCTTCCGGGTCGAATAGAGAGAAATTTTACATTGTGATAGCCCTGATCTCTTAGCAAAGCAGCGTAAAGCGGACCAAGATAATTGCCCGATGTGCGAACGCCAATAACCATTAATGGCGTCTGGCGGTCCGGCCATCTATCTGCAAATCCGTCTACGATACGCTTCAGATCTTCAGGTTCTTCATCAAAACTTCGGAAACAACTGGGGAGCCTGACCACTTCACGCAGAAGGTCCTGATGAAAATCCCCCAGCTGGGCGGTCAGTAATTTACCGGATGCGGCCAATTGTCCGGACACGGAAGAAGATATACCGCCGGGATGAAGAACGACGATCTCCGCTAATTCCTGTACCAATTTTTCCAACTCGATTTGCCATCTGAAAAGCTGACGGATATGCGTCCAATTGCTGTATCCGAAAAGGATCATTGAACGAATCCAAAGAGCAACGCTTGACGCGAAAGAACCCCATGACGGCTGGATCCGGGAGAGATGCTTGGCTACCTTACCCAAGCGGA